>CANRCH010000022.1 GCA_947629065.1 uncultured Aliarcobacter sp. | reverse complement strand
CACCTCCATTTTCTCTTCTTCGCTTAGTTCAATTATATATCCTTTTGGGAATTTATCTGGGTTATTTGCAACAGCTTTATTTATATCTCTGGTTTCAACTCCATAAAGTTGTGCAACATCTCTATCAACTAAGACATAACTATCTTTATATTTAATCAATCTATTTTCTAGCTCTTCAAACTTTATAATTTCCATCTATCTCTCCTAAAGTTTTATTTATACCTTTTTCTAACTCTTTTTTATCAAACTTTTTAAGTGCAAAATATCCTTTTTTTGCTAGATATTTATACATCTCTTTTTGATTTTTTGCTGTTTTTATAGCAATCATTGGTAAGCCCAAAAAATAAGCTTCATTTGCTGTAACACTAGGAGTTATTATAGCAAAATTGCTCTCTCTCATAAGTTTTGCAATATTTTTTGAATTTATTTGCAAATTTATCCACTCTTTGTTTTTACAATACTCTTTTAGCTTTTCTAAATTTTTATTTGCATTTGTAGTTACTAAATTTACTTTTATATTTTTTCTATATTTTTTTAAGATTTTGAGTATTTTTATATTTAAATTTTTATTATCAGCTCCGCCCATTGCAAGAAGAATAGTGAGTGGTGAGTGGTGAGTAGTAAGTGGTAAATTTTTAATTTTCCTAAACTCATCTCTTAAAAGTGTATATTTAGCTCCACATCTAAGTTCACACCCTTTTGGAACTAAATTTTTATACTTTTTTTCACTAGCATAAATATTGTGATTTAGTAAAATATCGCAAGAATGCTTTTCATATATATCATCTAAAACAAAGATTTTTAGGCTTGGATTTTGTTCTTTTAATCTTTTTTCAAAATTATGGTCTATATCGTAGTTATCGATTATTATCATATCAATATTTAGTTTTTTTATAAGGCTATTTAACTCTTCAAAATCACTACTTTTTAAAATCTCTACTCTATATTCAGCCTCTTTTATTTCACTATTTATATTTCCTTGTAAATCTTGTGTAGCAAAGAAAATATTGTCATTTTTAAACTCTTTTGCTAAAACCAAATCTCTCATAATATGACCAGTTCCAATATATGAAGATGAATTTGCTCTTATTAAAATATTCATTTTATTTATTACTCTTTTGTATGGCTTCATACATAAATTCAGCTCTAGTCCAATCTTCAAGTGTATCAATATCTTGCACCAAATATCGTGGCAAAACAATTGGAATACTATCTTTTCCAAACATTATCTCATTTGATTTTATATTTAATTTTGTCCAAGAAAACTGCCCAGCATCTTGGAAAGCTTCTTCTAAATCTTGGCTTCTTTTCATAAAATTTTCTTTCCAAAACATTTCACATCGCTCATTTTGTGTAATTTTGAAAGTTCTTTGAATTGGAAATGGCATAGAAGTACATGAAAAAGCATTTTTAGCATTTGAGTTTTTTAATTTTATAAAGCCTTCAACCAAATATTTTTCACTCAAAAATGGTGCAGTTGCATAAATAGTACAAATAAAATCTATTTTCTCACCCTTATTTAGTAAAAATTCAATAGTATGCTCTACAACTGCACTTAGCTCTTTTGGGCGAATAAATGGCACACTTGCACCAAATTTTCTAGCTATTTTTGCTATCTCTTCATCATCAGTTGAAACTATAACTTTATCAAAAAGCTTTGATTTTAAGGCAGTTTCAATACTATAAGAAATTAGTGGCTTTCCATGAAAATCTTTTATATTTTTTCGCGGTATTCTTTTGCTTCCGCCACGGGCTGGAATTATTGCTATACATTTAGACATTTTAAACCTTTTCTTTTAAGATTTCTGCTTCTATATCTTCTATACTAGGAAGTGATGATTTGTACTCTTTTGGCAAAATATTTACAAGTTCGTATTCACTTATTCCCAAAGGTTTATTTATATTTTTTAGTGAATACTCTACTACTAAATCATTTTTTGATTTACAAATAAGTAAGCCAATTGTTGGATTATCATTTTTTTCTTTTAACTCTTCATCAATTGCACTTGTATAAAAGCTAAGTTTTCCTGCAAATTCTGGTTTAAATTCTACTGTTTTTAGTTCCACCACAACATAACATTTTAGTTTGATATGATAAAAAAGCAAATCTATTTTAAACTCATCACCAGCTACATTTAATTTATACTGTTTTCCTACAAATGCAAAACCACTTCCAAGTTCCAGTAAAAATTTAGTGATATTTTCACAAAGTGCATCTTCTAGCTCTTTTTCTTTGTAATCTTCACTAAGAGTTAGAAAATCAAAATTATAAGGGTCTTTTGTAATCTCTTTTGCTAAATCGGATTGAAGTGGTGGTAAAGTTGCTTCAAAATTTGTGATAGCTTTTGCACTTCTAGCATATAAATTTGACTCTATTTGATGAATTAAAACACTTCTGCTAATACCGTGTTTAATTGTATTTTCTACATAAAAAAGCGCTTCTTCTATATTTTTACATTTTTGAATAATAGCAATATTATGTCCCCAAGGAATTAAAAACAATTTTGGAGATATCATATTTTCTAATTGCGAAACAAGTTGTTTCGCAATTGTGAAACAAGTTGTTCCACAATTATAAAAAGACACCCATCTTCTAATAAGCTCTAAATTTCTTTTTGAAAATCCTTTTGCTTCTGGAAATTCTGAACTTAAATCACGGCTTAACTGCTCTAAAAATCCACTTCCCCAGCTATACTCTTTTTGTTTTAGGATTATCTCATTTCCCAAATTCCAGTAAAACTCCAAAAGTGTACTATTTACTTGAATAGAAGCTTTTATCTGAGAAGTTTGAAACTTTTGCTTTAGTTCTTTTAACCAGTTTTTATATTTTATATCTATTATCTCACTCATAAAGAACCTCAAACAAATTTTTTATCACATACTCTTGCTCTTCAAAACTAAGGCTAGGATACATTGGAAGAGAAAAACACTCTTCATAATATTTGTCCATAATAGGAGTTTTTTCATCTCCATATCCTAAAGATTTATAAAAAGGTTGCTTATTTATAGGAATATAGTGAAGTTGAAGTCCTATATTTTTCTCTTTCATTTTTAAAAATAGTTCTACTTTTGAGATATTTAATTTTGAAAAATCAACACATACCACATAAAGATGATAAGATGAGTTTCCATCATAGCTATAAAGTGGTTTTACAATACTATTTTTTAAAGCTTTATCATAGTTTTGTGCTAGTTGTTTTCTTTTTTTTATAAAGCCATCAAGCTTTTTAAACTGGCTAAGTCCCAAAGCACACTGCAAATCTGTAAGTCTATAATTAAATCCCAAAGAGTGCATTTCATAGTACCACGGGGCTATTTCATGAAATCTCTGCATTCCATGAGTTCTTAGTTCTAAAAGTTTTTTATATATTTCTTCATCATTTGTTGTAATTGCTCCACCCTCGCCAGTTGTAAGATGTTTTACTGGATGAAAAGATAAGATACTACAATCACTATTTTCACAGCTTCCAGCTTTTATTCCTTTAAAACTAGCTCCCAAAGAGTGAGCAGCATCTTCTAAAATTTTTACACCATATTTCTCTTTTAGATACTTTAGCTTCTCTTGATTTGCGGGGTTTCCAGAAAAGTGTACTACATAAATGGCTTTTATACTTTTATCTTTTTGAAGTTTTTTTTCACATAAATCCAGATTTATATTTCCATCTTCACAAATATCCACAAAAATTGGCTTTGCTCCTACATATAAAATACTATTTGAAGTAGCCAAAAAGCTATTTGGAGTTGTTAATACTTTATCATCTTTTTCAAGCATTACTAAAGATGCTAAATGAAGTGCAGCCGTTCCATTTGCAACTGCTACACAATATGCAACACCAGTAAATTCACAAATTTTATCTTCAAACTCTTTTACTTTTGGTCCAGTTGTTAAAAAATCTGATTTTAAAACCTCTACAACAGCACTTATATCATCTTCATCTATAAACTGTTTTCCATAAGGTATAAAGTTTTTCATATTTTCTTAACCATCTCTAAAAAATCTTCACTACTTAACCACTTTGTATTATTTCCAGAGTTATACTCAAAGCCTTGAGATACAGGCTTCCCAACTTCTCCTAAAAGATTCTTAGAATAATCTACACCACTTGTAAATTTTATAGTAGGTTTTATCACATAGTGGTCATCAAACTCCAAAGTTAAGTGGCTATCATCAGCAGGACACATAATCTCATGAAGCTTTTCTCCTGGTCTTATTCCTATAATTTTGTGTGGTAAATTTGGACTTAAAGCTTTTGCCATATCAACTATTTTCATAGATGGAATTTTTGGTACAAAAATCTCTCCACCTTGCATTCTTTCAAAGTTTTTTAATACAAAATTAACTCCATCTTCAAGAGTTATAAAAAATCTTGTCATTTTTTCATCTGTTATTGGAAGCTCTTTTGCCCCTTCATTTAAAAGCTTTTGAAAAAATGGTACAACAGAACCACGGCTTCCTACCACATTTCCATATCGTACAACTGCAAATTTTATATCATTACTTCCAACAAGATTATTTGCAGCCACAAAAAGCTTATCTGAAGCTAGTTTTGTAGCGCCATAAAGATTTACAGGATTTGCAGCCTTGTCAGTTGAAAGGGCTATTACTCTTTTTACTCCATTTTCCAAAGCGGCTTCAATTACATTTTGTGCACCATCTATATTTGTCTTTATACACTCCATTGGGTTGTATTCAGCTATTGGCACATGTTTAAGTGCAGCTGCATGAATAATATAGTCCACATCTTTTGTAGCTTGTTTCAGTCTTTGATTATCTCTTACATCACCTATAAAATATCTCATACATTTTGCACTGTAATCTTGAGCCATTTCATACTGTTTAAGTTCATCTCTACTAAAAATTATTATTTTATTTGGTTTATACTTTGCTAAAAGTATCTTTGTATATTTTTTACCAAAACTTCCAGTTCCACCTGTTATTAAAATATTTTTGCCATTAAACATATGAAATCCTATAATTATAAATTATTTATATATTAGCTAAATTTTGATTTATTTATTGTGTGATTTCATCAAAAAGTTTTTCAATATATTTAAACTCCTAATTTGTATTTACTGTAATACATATTACAGTAATGAACGTTACTATAAAAAGTTTGGATTTTATTTTTTATATCTTCTATAAGTAGATTTATTCTTTTTACTATTTGCTTATCTTTTTGTACCAATATTGGTAATCTTATTTAGAGATTAAAACAGCATTTTTTATATTTGGTTTAAATAAATACTGTTTTATTGTATAATAAGGACAAAATATAAGGAGAAAAAATGAGTATAGATGAAATTAAAAATCTAAATATAAAAGAAAGACTTATTTTAATAGATACTATTTGGGAAACTCTGGAAAACCAAAGTGAAAATATATCATCTCCAAATTGGCATAAAGAAGTTTTAGATGATAGGATGAAAAAAATAAAGGGTACCAAGCCAGAATTTATATCTCTTGATGAATTAAGAAAATTATGAATATAAAAAACATTATATCTCTAAAAGAAGTTGCAAATGATTTAGAAATAGCTAAAAGCTTTTACGAAAAACAAAGCTTTGGCTTAGGTAGATATTTTTTAGATAGCATATTATCTGATATTGAGTCTTTATGGCTTTATGCTGGAGTTCATCAGAAATATTTTGGTTTTTATAGACTACTTTCCAAAAAATTTCCATTTGCAATATATTATGATATTTTTAATGAAACAGCTATAATCGTTGCTGTTTTAGATTTAAGACAAAATCCAAAAAATATAGAAAATTTTATTTCAAAAAGATAACTATTTACATAGATGGTAAAGAAATTTTACCACCTATTATTATAACCTTCCTAAGAATTCTTTGTAGGCAAATTCATATTTAAATGAATAATATCCAAAGCTGCAGGTGTTATTCCAGAGATTAAACTTGCGTTATATAGTGTTGCTGGTCTATTTTTTTCAAGTTTTTCAATAACCTCTGTTGAAAGTCCAGGAAGTCCTTTGTAAGAGAAGTTTTCAGGAATTTTCAGTTTTAGCATTTTTTTCATTTTCTCTATCTGTTTTTGCTGTTTTTGAATATATCTATAATATTTTGCTTCTATTAAAACCTGCTCTTTTAGGTACTCATCAAGCTCTTTTAAACTAGGAACCAAAACATCTAGTTTTTCTATAGTCATACTATTTCTTCCGATTAAATCTATTAAAAGTACCTTATCATTTATCTTCTCTTCTTCTATACTTTCAAGAAGTTCAAGAGTCTCTTTTTTTGAAGTTATCCATATATTTGCCATAAACTCTACTGCATCTTCAAGAGTTTTTTTCTTATTTAGCATTTTTTCATAGGCATCTTTACTTAAAAGCCCAAAATTATATCCATACTCTGATAATCTTATATCTGCATTTTCCTCTCTTAAAAGAAGTCTATATTCAGCCCTACTTGTAAACATTCTATAAGGTTCGTGCGTTCCTTTTGTAACCAAATCATCTATTAAAACCCCAATATATGCCTCATCTCTTCTTAAAATAAACGGCTCTTTTTTATCTATACTTAAAACTGCATTTATACTAGCCATTAGCCCTTGTGCGGCTGCTTCTTCATATCCTGTTGTTGCGTTTATTTGACCAGCGTGATATAGGTTTTTGATTTTTTTTGTTTCAAGAGTGTGTTTTAGCTCTGTTGGATCTACATAATCATACTCAATAGCATATCCATATCTTATAATTCTTGCATTTTCAAGCCCTTTTACACTAGCTATCATCTTTTTTTGCACTTCTATTGGCAATGAACTTGACATTCCATTTATATAATATTCTGTACATTTTGCTGTTTGTGGCTCTAAAAATACTTGGTGTCTATCTCGCTCTGAAAATCTTTTTACTTTATCTTCAATACTTGGACAATATCTAGGTCCTAGACCTTCAATTTGACCTGTATAAATTGGGGCTCTGTGGAAATTTGCAGATATAATATCGTGCGTATTTAGGTTTGTATATGTTACATAGCAAGGATATTGTGTAGGATTGAAGCTTTTTTTATCTGTTCTAAATGAAAATGGAGTTGGTTTTATATCTCCACCATGAGTCTCCATAACTGAAAAATCAATACTATTTCCATCTAATCTTGATGGAGTTCCTGTTTTTAATCTTCCTACATTAAGTCCTAGCTCTTTTAGCTGAAGTGAAAGTGTAGTTGATGGAAGTTCCCAAGCTCTTCCTGCAGAGTAAGTATTTTCACCAATATGAACTAATCCTCTCATAAATGTTCCCACAGTTAGAATTGTTTTTTTTGCTAAAAACTCCTCTCCAAGTCTTGTTTTTACTCCTAAAACTTCATCATTTTCTACAATTAATTCACTCACTTCATCTTGATATATGTCTAAATTAGGAGTTTCATGACAAACTTTTCTCATATACTCTCTATATCCATCCATATCAATTTGGGCTCTTGTTCCTTGAACTGCAGCTCCTTTTGAAGCATTTAACACACGAAACTGTATTCCTGTTTCATCTGTACAAAGCCCCATTTCTCCACCAAGGGCATCAACCTCTTTTACCAAATGCCCTTTTGCAAGTCCACCAATTGCAGGGTTACAACTAGCAGCTCCAATTTGTTCAACTAGCATTGTAATTAATAGTGTTTTTTTGCCTAATCTAGCCCCTGCAAGTGCAGCTTCAATACCAGCATGACCTGCACCAACAACTATAATATCGTATTGCATAAAATTTTTCCTTTTATATTATTAAGAATATTTATTGATTTTTTAAAAATAAGTAAAAATTAGCTTCTTATCAATTTTTGGCTATTATATCTAAATTTTATCTAAAGGTTTTTTAATTGTTTACAGGTTTAATAAGAGAATTAGCAAAAGTTGAAAGTTTTTCAAATAATTTTTTAACACTAAAAGCAAAATATGTTCCAAAAATTGGAGATTCTATTGCAGTAAATGGTGCTTGTTTAACAGTTGTAAAATTTGGAAATGGAACTTTTAGTGTAGAACTATCTCCTGAATCAAAAAATATTTTAGCACTTGAAAACTACAAAAATGAAGTTCATATAGAACCTGCAATGCAACTAAAAGATAGATTTGAAGGGCATATTGTTCAAGGGCATATTGATTGTATTGGAACAATTATTAAAATAGAAAACAATGGAAACTCAACAGACTTTTTTATACAAATTCCAAAAGAGTTTATCAAATTTGTAGTTCCAAAAGGAAGTATTGCAGTTGATGGTGTATCTTTAACTATAAATGATGTTTACAAAGACTCATTTAGGCTTACAATAATTCCACACACAATAGAAAACACAATATTCAAAAGATATAAATTAAATACTAGAGTAAATATAGAAACAGATATGTTTGCAAGATATGTTTATAATATGTTTAAAAAAGATGAAAATACTTTATCTTGGGACAAAGTAGATAGTATTATGGCTCGTTATTAATCTCTTTTCTCTCTTGATTTAAACTATCAAAAACATAGAAATATCTTTTTTCAGTAGCATTTATATAGGGTTTTACTTTTGCTATTTTCATATCAGCAAGTTCTGTTATTTCTGTTACTTTTCCTACTTTTAAGCCCTCATAAAATATATTATCCATTCCTGAAGTTATAACCTCATCACCTTCTTTTATCATAGATGTAATTGGAATAAATTTTATTTGTAACT
This sequence comes from uncultured Aliarcobacter sp., assembly GCA_947629065.1. GTDB lineage: Bacteria > Campylobacterota > Campylobacteria > Campylobacterales > Arcobacteraceae > Aliarcobacter. Next base: position 7,663 of record CANRCH010000022.1, on the reverse strand, counting down.
CTTCCTCTTTTTCTAAAGCCATAATAATCCCAGGACTTCTACTCTCACCTATAAAAACAGCATAAGAACAATCTTTATTTCCATTTAAAAGTGCCACTGATTTATTATCTTGGTTTATTACTATTCCAGCTGCATAATTTTCAGAAATAAGTCCCAAAATCTTATTACTAGTTGGTTTTTTATCAAGTAAAACTTTTGTGAAGTCATTAAAATTTATATATGAAAAAACTCTTGCTAATTCTATATTAAAACTAATATCATAGATTTCATTTTTTGAAACTAGCTCTTTTAGTGCATCTAACTGGCTTTTTGTAATATTATATAAGGCTTTATATTCTTGTAGGATTTTGTTTTCATTTTGTAGTTTTTCTATATGGTTTGCTTGATTAAAATATTTTTCAAAACTTGAAGATATATTTACCATCTTTTCAATATAGCCTACTTTTATATCTTGTAGAAATGAGAATTTATTTACTAAAAGCTCATCTATCTTAAAAATATAAGATAGAATTGCTATAAGAAAAAGTGCTAAAAAGATGATTTTTTTCATTAAATCAATATGAAATTAGTTTTAATAAATCTGGTTGCTCTAAAACTTGGCTTGTTCCATAAGCTACAGATAGTAGTGGATCATCTGCAATTTTTACAGGAAGTTTTATAATATCTGCTAAATACTCATCTATTCCTCTAATTAGCGCTCCACCACCTGTTATTATTACTCCATTATCAACAATATCACTTGCTAAATCTGGTGGCATATTTTCTAAAACACCTTTTATTGCTGTTGCTATTTCTCTAAGTGGCTCTTTAATTGCAGTTCGTACACCTTCACTTCCAAACTCAATAGTTGATAAAAGTCCTGAATTATCTCTACCTTTTACTTGCATTTTAAGTTCAGTTTCCAGTTTAACAGCTGCTCCTATTTCTATTTTTATATTTTCAGCAGTTCTTTCACCTATATATAGATTGTAGTTTTGTCTTACATGCTCTGTGATTGCTTTATCAATTTTATCTCCACCAACTTTTATTGATTTACATAAAACTAATCCTCCAAGAGATGTAACTCCAATTTCAGTAGTTCCACCACCAATATCTACAATTACATAACCAGAAGGTCCAGCTACATCAATTCCAGCTCCAATTGCTGCAGCCATTGGTTCTTCTACTAAAAATACTTCTCTAGCTCCTGCACTCATTGCAGACTCTTCAACAGCTTTTTTCTCAACTTGAGTAATACCATAAGGAATACAAATAATCACTCTTGGTCTTATAAAAGACTTTCTAGAGTGTGCTTTTTCAATAAAGTATCTAATCATCTTTTCAGTCATTCCAAAATCTGCAATAACTCCATCTTGCATAGGACGAACAGCTTTTATATTTAATGGAGTTTTTCCTATCATCTGTTTTGCTTCTTGCCCAACTGCTAAAATTCTATCTCTTCCATTTTTTTCAGTCTGAATTGCTACAACAGATGGCTCATTTATGATTATTCCTTTGCCTCTTACGCTTACAACTGTATTTGCAGTTCCAAGATCTATTGCCATATCATTTGAGAAAAAACCTATTAATTTATCTACAATCATTTTTCTTCCTTTTAAACTACTTTTGCTTCGTCTATTTTTAAAACTACATCTTTTGTAATAAGCACTTTTTTATTCTCATAAAGTGGTAAATCAAACATAATATCAAGCATAATATCTTCTAATATAGATCTAAGTCCTCTAGCACCTGTTTTTCTCTCAATTGCTAGTTTTGCAAGTTGTAAAAGTGCTTCATCATCAAACTCTAAATCTACATTGTCCATTTTAAATAGCTTTACATACTGTTTAATTAGTGCATTTTTTGGCTCTGTTAAAATATGAACCATATCTTCTTCTTTTATCTCATTTAAAGTTGCTATCATATGAAGTCTTCCAATAAGCTCTGGAATTAGTCCATATTTTACTAAATCATCTGTTTCTACTTTTGAGATAAGTTTTGTATCATCATTTTTAGATTTTTTATCATGATTAAAACCTAAAACATTTGATCCCTCTTTTCTTTTTATAATATCTTCAAGTCCATCAAATGCTCCACCACAAATAAACAAAATATTAGATGTATCAACTTGAAGTAGATCTTGACTTGGATGTTTTCTTCCACCTTTTGGTGGTACATTTACAATTGCACCCTCAACAATTTTAAGTAGTGCTTGTTGAACTCCTTCACCTGAAACATCTCTTGTGATACTTCTATTTTCACTCATTCTTGCAATTTTATCTATCTCATCAATAAATATAATTCCTCTTTGTGCTTTTTCTATATCACCAGAAGCTGCTTGAACAAGTCTTGTTACTACATTTTCAACATCATCTCCAACATACCCAGCCTCTGTTAAACTTGTAGCATCAGCAATTGCCAAAGGAACATCCAAATATTTTGAAATAGTTTGTGCAAGAAGTGTTTTTCCACTTCCTGTTGGTCCTATTAAAAGTACATTTGATTTATTTAGTTCTGTATCATCTTCACTTAATTCATCTTTTCTAAATATTCTTTTATAGTGGTTATAAACTGCAACCGAAAGGACTTTTTTTGCTCTATCTTGACCTATTACATACTCATCTAAAATAGCTTTTAGTTGTGCTGGAGATTTTATTTTAATCTCTTCTGTGCTTATTTTTCCACTATTTTCTACACCTTGATTTACTTCAACACCATTCATAATGTCGTGTGCTGCACTAACGCAAGATTTACAAATACTTGCATTATCACCTGTTATTATTGGATTGTTTTTTGAATCATTTACTCCACAAAAATCACAAATTAATTTACTCATCTATATTTTCACTCTTTCTTATAAAAGGTATCCCTCTTTTTGTATTTATAATAAACTCAGCTAGCTCTTTTACGCAAGAGTTAGAACTGCTATTATAAAGCTCATTTGCTACTTCTTGAAGTGGCTTTCCTTCTAAAAATAGTTGTTTATAAGCTGTTTTTAGCTCATTTATATCTTCTTTATTTTCAAGTCTTCTTCTAAGTCCAACTAGATTTAGTCCTCTAATACTTGCTTTATTTCCTTCAGCTAAGCAAAATGGTGGAATATCTTGTGCAACAGCACTTGCTCCTCCAACCATTGCTTGAGTTCCAATTTTGCAAAATTGGTGAACAGGAGTTAATCCACCAACAACTGCAAAATCATCAACCTCAACATGCCCTGCTAGTGTAACTCCATTTGCAAATATACAATTATTTCCAATTTGACAATCGTGTGCTACGTGAGTATATCCCATAAATAGATTGTTGTTTCCTATTTTTGTAACTCTTCCTCCACCAATTGTTCCTGGATTAAACAAAGTGTATTCTCTAATTCTATTATTATCACCAATTATTAACTCAACATCATCTATTGGGTCAAATTTTAAATCTTGTGGAAAAGTTCCAATACTTGCGTGTGAGAAGATATGATTATTTTTTCCAATTGTTGTTTTTCCAGCAATTACTGTGTGTGAATCAATAATAGTTCCAGATCCAATTTCTACATCTTTTCCTATTATTGTAAAAGCACCAATTGTTACATTTTCACCTATTTTTGCACCATCTTCAATTATGGCTGTTTTGTGAATATTACTCATTTGTTTCCTAAATTATTTATCAACAATCATTGCTTTAAATTCAGCTTCAGCTGTTAATTTTCCATCAACATAAGCTTTTCCTTCAAGCACCATTAAAGTACTTTTCATCTTAACAGCTGTTAGTTCATAATCAAGTCTATCGCCAGGTCTTACTGGATTTCTAAACTTAGCTTTGTCTATACTCATAAAATAGATTACTTTTTCTTTCATCTGTTCATCTGTAAGACCTGAACTTTTTAGTGCCAAAACTCCACCACATTGTGCCATACCTTCAAGTATCATAACACCTGGATAGATTGGATGACCTGGGAAGTGTCCTTGGAAAGCTGGTTCAGAAATAGAGATGTTTTTAAAACCTTTTATAGATTTTGTCACTTCCATTTCTGTAATTCTATCAACTAATAAAAGTGGATATCTGTGAGGTAAAATTTCTTGAATTTGTATAATATCAAACATAATCAAAGTCCTATTAATTTTTTTACTAAAGTTGTTGATTATATCTAAAAGAAGTTTAGTTTTTTATAATCCTTGTAAAATTTTTGCCATATTTTGGCTAGAACCGTGCTTTAAATAAGCTCTTAAAAGCTTTGAATTTTCAAAAAATTTCTCTTTATTAAAACTATTATAATCATCTAAAAGATTATTTATATTTACATCTTCTTGTAAGAATTCACTATGAAGTTGCTTATTTCCCATTTTCTCAAAAAATATATTTGCTAATCCAACATAGTTTAACTTTACAAATGTTTTTCCTATAAAAAAATCTAGTTTTTTTGCAATATAAGCTAAAGTAAATGGAGTTCCAATAAGTGCTGCTTCAAGTGTTGCTGTTCCACTACAAATAAAAGCATATTCAGCACTAATAAGTGCTTCATGTGAATCTTTTGAAATAGTAAAAGAACTAATATCTCCATAAACTTCTTTTATATACTCATCATCAAACTTTTTTGGAATTACTAAAACATACTCTTTGTTTGGAATTTTTTTGATTAACTCTTTAAAAATTGGCATAAGATTTCTTATCTCTGTTTTTCTACTTCCTGGCATAAAAACTATTTTTCCAGAGTTTGAAAGCTCTTTTTTAAACTCTTTTATCTCATCTAAAAGAGGGTGTCCTACATAAGATATTTTGTTTTTATCACTATAAATTTCACTTTCAAAAGGCAAAATAGAACAAAGTTTTGAACAAGTTGCTTCAAGAACTTTTACTCTTCCTTTTTTCCAAGCCCAAGCTTGTGGCAAAATATAGTAAATAATCTCTTTATTTGGATATGTAGCTCTTATTTTTTTTGCTAGTGGAAGATTAAACCCGCTACTATCAAGAAGTAAAACTTTATCACAATCTTTTGCCAAAGCAACCATTTCATCTCTAAGACGGAAAAAAAATCTTAGTTTTTTAATTGCATCAACAAATCCCATAATTGCAAGGCTTGTTAAATCATAGAGTGGATTTCCTAACTCTTTATCAAAAACTCCAACAAATTCAATATCATGGCTTAAATGTTTTTTTAACTCTTTTAAGTGAACATTTGAAGAAGCTTCCATAGCACTTACTAATATTTTCAAATCAAACTCTCCCTTACATCTTCATAAGTAATACTATCAATAAATATCTCATATTTTTTATCTGTAATTTCATCAAGAACGATTAAAGCTGATAAATCAAAACTTGAGTTTAAAATAGTGTTTCTAACTTTTAATTCATCTTCAAACTTTAGTGGTGCATAGATTAAATCTTTTACACTTTTATAATCTGTTTTTGCAAAACTATTAAATGTTTCTATTGAAATAAATTTAACTTCATCTCTTGATAAATAAGAGATTCCATCTTTTTCATACTCAACTTTTGCTTCAATTTTTTTTCTTGAAATTGTAGAATAAGCAAAAATATATGAGGGAATTGGCTCTTTTTCAAGCACAATTTTTCCAGATAAAAGTCTATAATTTAAAAATCTTTGTTTGATGATTTTATACTCTTTTTGCTCATCTTCAAAGGCATTTCTTTTTTTATAAAGCTCAAGTCTTTCTTCTATTGATTCAGGCAGAATTTGATTTGAAATAGGATTAAACATCTCATCCATAAGTTTCTTTTGGTTCTCTCTTTGTGCAGATAGACCAAATAAACATCCACAATAGTTTTGTCTATAAAGGCTATTTTCTTTTACTCTTTTTCCTTGAAGTTCCATTCCATTTCCGCTTCTATAATCTTTGAAAATAAATTTTACTCCTGTTTTTTTCTCTAAATTATTTCCTATAATATCAAGTTTTTCTTGAGATTTTTTTGGTGAGATTAGAAGTGTTGTTGTAAATTTATCGTGTCCTAATTCAAGTGCTTTTTGCGCACTATTATCAAGCCTATCATCATAACAAACGGTACATCTATCACCTTTTTCAGGTAAATGCTCCATTCCTTTTACTTTTTTTAACCACTCTTCAAGATTGTAAGAGCCTTCAATTAAAGGAATACCTAATTTTTTACAAGAGTATTCAACATCTAAATATCTAAGTCTATATTCACTATAAGGGTGAATATTTGGGTCATAAAAATATCCTACAAGTTTCTCATCTGGATACTCTTCTTGTATTTTTTCTAAAAAATAGTGACTATCAACTGCACAACAAATATGAATAAGCATAAAAACCTTTTAAATTTAAAATAAGCTATAATTATAGTTAAATTTTAATAAAGGATTTCCCATCAAAAATCTACTCTTAATTCTTAGCTTTATTTTTTTACTTGCAGGTTGTAGCCAAAAGGAACCACAATTAGCATCAAATAGTGCAACAATTTTATTTAAAACTCCTAAAATGAAGTTTCATGATCAAGGATTTATATATAAATACAAAGATTTTACACAAGTACAAATTTTTAGTGCAGGAACTGCTATTTTGGACTTAAAAATATATGAAGATAAAATTTGTAAAAGCACTTTTAAGTGTCAAAGTTTAGAAAGCTTTAATAGTGAAAATTTAAGTTCTAGCTATCCAAATAATTTTTTGAAAAATCTATTTGAAAAAAATGAAAAAGAGATAATTCATAGAGATAGTGAAAATGGTATTTTAATAAAAATAATTAGAGATTAGAAGTTTAGAATTCCAATCTCTTTTAACATCAAAGCAAAGATAAAAATTGGTGTTAAATATCTTAAAATAAACAACCAAACTTTAAACAAAAACTCTCCCATATATGGAACTAGATTTTCTCTTACAAGATTTTTATCCATAATAAAAGCAACAAATATAGAGATTGCAATTCCACCAAGTGGCATTAAAATAGCTGAAGTTATAAAATCAAACCAATCAAACAGATTTCTATTTGCAAAAGTTAGATATGAACTAAACTCATCTGACATAGATAAAATCGCCATAATTCCCAAGCTGTATGCTATAAGTGAAACAGTATTTGTGGCTTTTTTTCTAGAAAATCCTCTTCTTTCTATTAAGTACATAACAGCTGGTTCTATCATAGAAACGGCTGATGTAATAGCTGCAAATGCTAAAGCTACAAAGAAAAACAGTGCAAAAACAATCCCAGCACTTCCCATCTCATAAAATATTGCTGGAAGTGTAATAAATACTAATCCAGGACCTTTGTCTGGATTTGCATCAGCTGTAAATATGATAGAAAATATAATAAGCCCTGCAACAATAGCTGTAAGAACATCCATAACAACTACAAAAAGTGTTGCTTTAAAAATATGTGTATCTTCACTAATTGATGCTGAATAGGTTAAAATAGTGGTTAATCCAATTGATAAACAAAAAAATGCGTGTCCAACAGCAATTAAAATAGAGTTTGTATCAAAATTATCAAAATCTGGATAAAACATAAAATAAACAGCTTTAGAAAATCCATCCAGAGTAAAAGAGTAAATAAGCATTAGTAAAAAGATTAAAAATAGTGCCGGAATTAGATTGTTATTTAGCTTTTCAATCCCCTTTTTTATACCTTTTGAAATAATATAAGCAATTGAAATAAAAACCAAAGTAAAATAGAAAATCTGTGATAAAACACTATTTTGTGAGTAGTTTAAAAAGTAGCTTTCAGCCTC
>CANRCH010000021.1 GCA_947629065.1 uncultured Aliarcobacter sp. | reverse complement strand
TATAAAAATGGTGGAATTTCAGCTTATCATCAAAAAATGGTAATAGATAATAATGAAAAAGATAAGATGTGGGAAGGAACTCTAAAAGGGTATAAAACAAAGTATGAAAACTATCTTGAGTGGGCTGAAAACAGCACATATTATTATGAAAAAATGGTAGAACTTTGTAAAGAATATAGTGTAAATTTAGTTGTTTTTACAACTGCAATACATTCAGATTTACTAGATGAGATTGAAAAGCAAAACAAAATGGATATTTTTTACAAATGGAAAGAAGAGTTAGCAAAAATCTACCCTTATTGGGATTTTATGACAAGAAACACAATTACAAATGATAAAGATCCTTATATAGACCCATCTCACTTAAAACAAGAGTTTGGTAAATACTATTTTGCAAGAATTTTTAATGATATTAGTATTGAAGTTCCAGAAGATTTTGGAGTGTATATAGACAAGACTAAATAAAAGAAGGCTAAACGCCCTCTTTTATTTTGCAATTTTATCTACAAAATTACTAACAGGAGTTACAAGTCTTTGTAGTAGCATACTAACTAATACAAACACTATCATCCAAACTAAAACAGCTGCCCAAGGTGGTAAGATATCAAAGAACACATCATAACTTCTCATTAATGGCCAGTGAATTAAATATACTTCATAAGAGTATGCACCAAATAGTACAAGTACGCTACTTTGCGTCTTTTTAAGTACAAATATCACAATAAATGCAAGCATTATTACAATACAAGCTATTTGTTCAATATAAAATGAGTGCCCTAAAAGTGCTTTTAATGTAGGCCAATGTTTTGCGCTTGTGTGTTGTGAAACATATACAATTATTACAAACATAATAAACATAACTATATATTTCATATCTTTTGAGTTATCTCTAAAGTTTTTTACATAAGCAACAAATGCATTATCTTCACCATTTTCTTTTGCCCTTAAAAGCCAAGCTGCAATAATTCCTAGTGAAAATGCCAATGTGTGAAGTCTATGTAACCAGTTACTTCCAAGTTCAAAAATATTTGTAGTTCCAATAATTGTGGCAATAATTGCTAATATAATAGCTGTTAGCCAAGGTGCTTTTTTTATAAATAGAAGTGGAAAAAGTATATAAAACATCATCATCCAAGTAATATACCAAAATGGTGAATTTACATCTTTGAATCCATCAGCTGTTGGGAAAAACCCTAAAAGTGATTGAATAATATAACCTGCTGTATATGTTCTATCAAGAAAAATAGCATCTGTGATAAACATAATAATTAAAGCTATCCAAAATGGAATAAAGATTTTTATAACTCTTTTTTTATAAAAATCCAAAGTCTTCATAGGTCTTTTCATCATTCCAACTGTAAGTCCAAATCCAGACATAAACAAGAACAGATCAACTCCAACTCCAGCAATTGTAGAAAGTGGGTATAAAAACTCCCAGTTTGTAACTTTCATATATGCAAAGTGTGCGAAAACAACGGTTAAAATCCCAAGCCCTTTTAACTCATTTGTTACAGGAATTGGAAAAACATCAGTATGATTTGATGGTTTGAAACTCATAAACAACACTAAGATAGTGATTGCTATGAATATAAATGTAGATATTTGTACACTTGTAAGTGCTACAACATCATTTGCCAGTGTAATTTGCCCCATAGCCATTGGCTAATCTCCTTTTTTATTATATTAGGAAATAATAGCCAAAATCTATTTATTTTGGTATTAAAATAAATTTAATTATTATCCATCCACTCTTTTATATATTTTGCCAAATCTTCTGGAAATTCCAAAGCTATATTATGGCTTGTTCCTACTCTTTTTATTAAGTTAATATTATGCTCTTTATTTATAGATTCAATTTCTAGTTTTCTAATAGCAACACTATCAAGAAGTCTATCATCGCTACTATAAAACATAGTTACAGGAAGTTGCAATTCTTTTAACTCATTACTTAAATCTTTCCTATAAAATGTACTTTCAAGTTGAGAAATAAACTTATCTTTTCCCATTTCATTAAACATATTCATAATAGTTTTTATTAACTCTTCATCACCTTGATTTTGCTCTTCTACTAAAGACTTAGCTTTTTCAAAATCCAAAAAAATCATTGGGCTTTGTTTTGCAAATTCAAGTTTTTCTTTTCTTCTTTCTATCTCTTCAATAGGAGTTTTTGCTGGAGTTGCACTAAGCATAAAAAGTTTTTTTACTCTATTTGTGTTTTTAATTGTAAAATATGAAGCTATATATCCACCCAAAGAAAAGCCTAAAAGATTTGCTTTTTCATCTTTTATCTCTTTTTCTAAAACTTCATTTATATAATCAAAATCAGTACTTCTTGGAATTTTAAGATAGACAATCTCATATTTTTCTTCAATCAAAGGGGCTACTCTACTCCAAAGTCTATAATCAGTCATCAATCCTGGTATAAAATATATTTTCTCTTTTTTATTCATTTTATAATAATCCTAAATACAATTTTCATTGATTTTACAGAACAATCACTTAATTAAGTTTTTAATAAATATATTTATAAGTTTTTCTTATTCATTATAAATTAAGATAAATTATATAATAATCACAAAAAATTTAAAAAGGAAAAATATGAATACATTTGATAAAATAAGATCTTTTTGTAGACCATTTAGAATAATTATAGGATTAATTTTAATCGCAATTGGATTTTATACAGGAAATGCTTGGTTTTATTTAGGAATTATTCCATTAATTGCAGGACTTGCAGATTTCTGTCCTGTTTGTATATTTAGTAAAAAGTGTACACCAAAACTTAAAAAATAGTTTAATTTAAGAGGTAATTTACCTCTTAAACTATATCTTCACAATTAAAAATAATAATCTCTTCCCAAAAGCTCTTTATTTACCACTTTTTTGTTAGAATATTTGCACAAACTAATAATATAAATGGATAAATATAATAATGAATAATAATAGTATAGAAACTTTTCAAGAACTAATAAATTTAAGTGATTACTCTTTTGTAAATAAACTAAATAAAGATCCTGATTCAAAATATAGTGGTGACAATAAATTTCCAAGAGAGGTTTTTAGTGGGCATTTTGTAGAGCTTGAGCCAACAGCTATAAAAGAGCCAATTTATATTTCTCACAGCATTAATTTTTTTAAAGAGTTAGGTTTTAGTGAAAACTTATTAAAATCTTCTGATTTTATAAAACTATTCTCTGCAGATAGTTCTAATATCTCAACAAAAAATGATTTAAAATCTTGGGCAACTGGATATGGCTTATCAATTTATGGTAGAGAATATTATGCACAATGCCCTTTTCAAACTGGAAATGGCTATGGAGATGGTAGAGCAATCTCTGTTTTAGAAGCTGTGATAAATGATAAAAGATGGGAATTTCAGCTAAAAGGCTCTGGAAAAACTCCATATTGTAGAGGAGCAGATGGAAGAGCAGTTTTGAGATCAAGTATTAGAGAGTTTTTGGCTCAAGAACATATGCACGAACTTAGAATTCCAACTTCAAGGTCTTTGACTTTGTTTACTTCTAAAAAAGAACAAGTAACTAGACCTTGGTTTAAAGAAAACTCTTACTCAATGGATCCTGAACTTATGATAAAAGAAGATGTTGCAATTACTACAAGAGTGGCATCTTCTTTTTTAAGAGTAGGACAAATAGAACTTTTTGGAAGACGAGCTAGAAAAAATGAACATAAAAATGCTTTGCAAGAGTTAGAAATGATTGTATTATATTTAATTGATAGAGAGTATAAAGAAGAGATAAATCAAAACTTAGCTTTGAAAGATAAAGTTCTTTTATTAGCAATTGAGTTTCAAAAAAGACTTACTTTACTTGTTGCTAACTGGTTAAGAGTTGGGTATTGTCAAGGAAATTTTAATAGTGATAACTGTGCAGCTGGTGGTTTTACTCTTGATTATGGACCATTTGGTTTTATGGAGATGTTTGACCCAAAATATCAATCTTGGACAAATGGAGGAATGCACTTTTCATTTTTTAATCAACCTGTTGCTGCACAAAAAAACTTTAAATCATTTTGTAGTGCCTTAAAACCTCTACTTAATTCAAATGTAGAGTATTTAGAAAAACTTGAAGATATTGAAAACAGTTTTTTAAATATTATGCAAGAAAAGATAGATAGTATGTGGGCTAGTAAGCTAGGATTAAAACAGTTTAATTTTGAACTTTTTAAAGAACTTATAGATCTTATGATTGATACAAAAGTAGATTTTACAATATTCTTTAGAGAGTTATCAAATATTCCTGATGATGTTAATGGTCTTGAAAAAAGCTTTTATAAAGGTTTGGAAAGTGAAAATATAAAAGCTAGATGGAATAGTTGGCTTGAAAATTGGAAATCACAAATAAATATAAAAGATGATGAAGCTAAACAAAATCTTTCTATTAAAATGAAGTTAATTAATCCAAAATATATTTTAAGAGAGTGGCATTTGGTTTGGGCATATAAAGAAGCACAAAATGGAAATTATGAGCCTGTAAATGAACTTCAAGAGATAATGACAAAACCTTATGATGAGCAGAGTAAAGAGATAGAAGAGAAATATTATGCTAAAAAACCAAAAGATTTTTTTGGAATAGCTGGAATTTCGCATGTTAGTTGTTCGTCGTAAAAATCAAAAAAAATTTATTTTTTATAATTTCTAAAAAGTTTTATATAGATTTTTTTGAATTTTCTATCAAAGTTAAATAGAGCTTTAGATTTTTGCTTCAGACGAAGAGTTTAAAAATTAGCAAGGGAATTTACTAATTGTAAATGACCGAAGCTAATTTTTATAAAACGATGAAGTATCAAGCAAAAAGATACAGCTCTATTTTATTCCCATTCTATGGTAGCTGGTGGTTTTGAGCTTATATCATAAACCACTCTATTAATTCCAGGAACTTCATTTATTATTCTTCTAGAGATTGTCTCTAAAATTTCGTGTGGAATGTGTGAGAATGTTGCTGTCATACCATCTGTTGCATCTACTATTCTTACACAAACTGTATTATCATAAGTTCTATTATCACCCATTACACCTACTGATTTTACATTTAATAAAACTGTAAATGCTTGCCAAGTTTTCTCATAATATCCAGTTGAATGAAGAACATCTAGTAAAATAACATCTGCTTTTCTTAAAAGATCTAAATCTGGTTTATTTACATCTCCCATAATTCTAATTGCAAGTCCAGGACCTGGGAATGGATGTCTATTTATCATATTTCTTGGAAGTCCTAGTTCAAGACCTAAAGCTCTAACTTCATCTTTAAAAATCTCTCTTAAAGGCTCAACAAGTTCAAACTTCATCCAATCAGGAAGCCCACCAACATTGTGGTGAGATTTTATAGTTTTTGAAGGACCTTTAACTGAAACTGACTCTATAACATCTGTATAAAGTGTTCCTTGTGCTAAGAATTCAACACCAGAGTGTTTTTTTGCTTCAACATCAAATACTTCAATAAATGTTTCACCAATAATTTTTCTTTTTGTTTCAGGATCAGTAACACCAGCAAGTTTTGTTAAAAACTGTTCACTTGCATCAACAGTAATAAGATCTATTCCTCTTGCTTTGAAAATAGCTTCAACTTGTTCTCTTTCGTTTGCTCTTAAAAGTCCAGTATCAACAAAAACAGGAATTACTTGCTCTCCAATTGCTTCATATAAAAGTGTTGCAACAACAGAACTATCAACCCCACCACTTACTGCACAAAGTACTTTTTTGTTTCCAACTTTTTTCTGAATTAATGCAATTTGTTCTTTTGCAAAACTTCCCATATTCCAAGTGCTTTCACATCCACAAACATATTTTGCAAAGTTTTTAAGAAGTTTACTTCCATACTCAGAATGATAAACTTCAGGGTGAAATTGGAATGCATAAATATTTCTATCTTTATTTGCAATTGCTGCAAATGGTGAGTTATCACTAATTGCAATTTTTTCAAATCCAGCTGGTATTTCTTCAACTCTGTCACCATGACTCATCCAAACGATTTGACCATCTGGAGTATCTTTGAAAATATCACTTTCTGCTATAAACTCTAATTTTGCTTTTCCATACTCATGACTTGCAGCTGGAACAACGCTTCCACCAAATTGTTGTGAAATTAACTGCATTCCATAACAAATTCCTAAAATTGGAAGTCCTAATTCAAAGATTGTTGCATCTGGATGAAATGCATCTGCTGCATATACAGATGCTGGTCCACCTGAAAGGATAATTCCTTTTGGAGTTCTTGCCATAATATCTTCTATAGTTTCACTATAAGGAACAATTTCAGAATAAACTCCTGCTTCTCTTAATTTTCTAGCAATGATTTGAGTATATTGACTACCAAAATCTAAAACTACTATTGGTACGTGTTTCATTTAAATTTAACCTTTCGTTTTATACATTATTTTTTAATCTATTATTTTATCTAAATACTATTTAATCTTCTTTTATAAAATGTGCACCTAAAGATTTTTCTCTTTTAATACTAGCTTTTAAAACATCTTTTGCACATAATAATCTAAGCTTTAATAGCCTTCCAGTGTGTAAAAGTAGATATTCATCTATTTTTTTAAGAGCATTTTTTAAATCCTCTTTATTTCTAACAATTCCAGCACTTTCCCACATTATTTTTCGTAAACTATCTTTTATATCTTTATCAATTTCTTGATTTCTAATATAATTTTCTGTCTTTATATCAAAGTTTTCTATATCTATTTTAAAATTTTGTTCCAAAGATTTATCTACACAGATTTTTGAAAATACTAAACCTTCTAAAAGTGAGTTTGAAGCCAATCTATTTGCCCCATGAAGCCCAAAACAAGCAACTTCGCCAATTGCAAAAAGATTTTTAAAACCTAAAACTTTAGTATCTAAACCAACTTCAACTCCACCCATACTATAGTGAAAAGCGGGACTTATTGGGACTTTTTCAAAAGGTAAGCTATATCCAAGATCTTTTAGATTTTCATAAATATTTGGAAATCTTTTTTTAAAGGCATTTTTCTCAAATTTTTCAAAAGACAAATATATATTTGAACCTGTTTTTTTATGATAATCATAAATTGATCTACTAACAATATCCCTTGGTGCTAACTCTCCACTTTCGTGGTAATCAAACAAAAATCTCCTATTACTATCATCTACAACATAAGCACCCTCACCTCTTAAAGCTTCACTTAGAAGTGGTTTTCGTGCAAAACTCGTGCCTTTTAAAACTGTTGGATGAAACTGCGTAAACTCCATATCTTTTAAAGCTATATTTTTCTCTACAAAAATACCGTGCATTTCACCTGCATTTGCTGTTGAGTTTGTGTGATATTTATAAATAGAACCAAATCCACCACTTGCCACAATAATATTGTGTGCAAAAGCTTTTTTTTGTTCAGATGATTTATTTGTAAAATATTGAACTCCATAACAAATATCATCTTTTATTAATAAATCACAAACAACTGCTTGAGTTTGTAGTTCACAAAAAATGTGAGTAAGCAAAAATATATGAAGTTCTCTTCCAGTTGCATCTCCACAAGCGTGAAGAATTCTATTTGTACTATGTGCAGCCTCTTTTGTAAAACTTAAATTTCCATCTTCATCTAAATCAAATTTCATTCCTGAATCTATAAGTTCTTTCATAGTTTCAAGAGATTTTTGACTTAAAAGTTCAACCGCTTTTATGTTGTTGTAGTTTGCACCTGCATTTAAAGTATCACTTATATGTAAAGGAATGTCATTTTCATTTACTGCACTTGCAACTCCACCTTGAGCCCAAAAAGTATTGCAATTCCAAGTTGCCATTTTGCATAAAATTAAAACTTTTTTATCTTTTGGAATTAATCTTGCTGCATTTAATCCAGCAACTCCTGCACCAATAATTATATAGTCATAAATCATCTGTTTGCAATATTTTGTGAATCTTCACTTGGAGTATAAACAGGATCTGCTTTATATCCACATCCACTTAAAGTAAATAAAAAACTAGCTATAATAGCTGTATGAAAAAACTTAACGATATAATTTCTCATTTTAAAAATCTTCCTGAATTTAATAGGCTTGATACCTTTACATATATTAGAAAGCTTATAGATATACTTCCACCACGACTTAAACAAGGGGTTAAGTTTGCATATATAAAAAATGAAACTCTTTTTTTTGTTTTAAACCATCCATTATACAAAAAAGAGTTTGAAACAAATGCAAATGATATTTTATCCTTAGCAAAAAAGTATGAAGTTTTAAATGTAAATGAAATTAAATTTTTTGTAAGTCATACAACAATAAAAAATAAAGAAGAAGATGATACTTTTGAAGATGAAAAGTATAAAGAGCGTTCTTATGGTATTTTTGAAAATCATTTAAGTGATGAAAAACTATATAAAAAATTTGAAAATATTAGGAATATAATAAAAAAACCTTAGCTCCAATTAGAATCTCTTCGGAACTGAGAATTTCTCACAGAGAGTGCTGAAGCACAAGATTCTCAGCTCTTTGCTAAGGTTGAAACCTTAGTTCCAGTTTTTGGGTGCAGACCAAATTACAACAAAGTTTTAAAATATTTCTCTATATATTTATAATTTGGTGAAAACTCTTCTACTAAATTCCAAAAATCTTTTGAGTGGTTTTTATGTTTTATATGAGAAAGTTCGTGAACTACGATATACTCCATAATTTCAAGAGGATATTTCATAAGTAAATAGTTAAAACTTAGTTCATTTTTATAGTTACAAGAACCCCAAGTTCTCTTATTTTTTCTAAATGATATTTTTGTAGGGTGTAAATTCATAAGATTTGAGTATTTTTCAATAAAAGGAAAAATATATTTTTCTATCTCTTTTTTATAAAAATTATCTAAATTTTTAATTTTATACTCATTTAATTTTTCAGTTTTTCCTAAAAAAAGAAACTCATCAGCTAACAAATTTTGTCTCTCTTCAAGTTTTATAATATTCTCTAAAATCCACTCTTTTTTTCTAATTATTAAATCTTTTGCATCACCAATTGTGAAGTATCTATTTGCCCTTATTTGTATTAAATCTTTTTTTAGAACTCGCAAATAACAATGTTTAATATGCTTTTTATTCTCTAATTTCACATTTAAAATTGTATTATTTAAATTTATTTCGAAAAACATACCAAACCTTTAAGAAAATTTTAGATAAAATCCGCGAAATTATATCTAAAATATAATGATAAATAAATTCTAGGAAAACTATTATGAAAATTGCAAATAGAATGGAGAAACTATCTCCTTCACTTACTTTATCTATAACTGCTTTAGCAAATGAACTAAAAGCACAAGGTAAAGATATTTTAAGTTTTAGTGCAGGTGAACCTGACTTTGATACACCACAAATTGTAAAAGATGCTGCTATTAAAGCCCTAAATGATGGGAAAACAAAATATACAGCTGTTGAAGGTATAAAAGAGACGAAACAAGCAATTATTAATAAGTTAAAAAAAGACCATAATTTAGATTATAAATTAGAAGATATTATTATAAGTAACGGTGCAAAACACTCACTATTTAACCTTTGTCAAGCTTTAATTGATGATGGTGATGAAGTTATTATCCCAAGTCCATATTGGGTTACTTATCCTGAATTAGTAATATATAGTGGAGGAATACCTGTATTTATTGAAACAGATGAAACAAGTGGATTTAAAATAAGTGCAGAGCAACTAAAAGCTGCAATTACACCAAAAACAAAAGCTTTAATGCTAAACTCTCCTTGTAATCCAACAGGTTCAATCTACTCAAAAGATGAGCTTATAGCAATTGCTGAAGTTTTAAAAGGTACAGATATTGTTGTTTTATCAGATGAGATGTATGAAAAAATCATCTATAAAGGTCAAAAATTTACTGCAAGTGCAGAAATTTCTGAAGATATGTACAATAGAACTGTAACTATAAATGGTTTAAGTAAAGCCGTTGCGATGACTGGTTGGAGATTTGGGTATGTTGCAA
Organism: uncultured Aliarcobacter sp.; assembly: GCA_947629065.1. Taxonomy (GTDB): domain Bacteria; phylum Campylobacterota; class Campylobacteria; order Campylobacterales; family Arcobacteraceae; genus Aliarcobacter. The sequence continues at coordinate 6,910 of CANRCH010000021.1, read as the reverse complement.
GTCCAAATAGAGAGTTAATCAAAGCTATGTCAAAACTTCAAGGACAAGTTACATCAAATGTAAACTCAATCACACAATACGCAGCAATTCCTGCACTTCTAGGTGATGCTGATGATAGTATTGAAAAAATGAGAGTAGAGTTTGAAAAGAGAAAAGATTATGCAGTTAAAACTATAAATAGTATTAAAAATCTATCTTGCTATGAGCCTGATGGTGCATTTTATCTATTTATAAATATTAAAGAGTTTTCAAATGACTCTATGAAGTTTTGTGCTGATTTACTTGAGAGTAAAGGAGTAGCTCTTGTTCCAGGACTTGCATTTGGAATGGAAGGGTATGCAAGACTATCTTTTGCAACAAGTATGGAAAAGATTATTGATGGATTAAATAGAATTAAAGAGTTTGTAGAAGCTTAATTTTTAATTTTATATTAATATATTTAAAACTGCTGTAGAGATTTTCTATAGCAGTTTTTTTATGCCTAGAATTTATTCTTTGCAAGAAAAGTAGAGATAAAATTTAGGAATAAAAAAACCCAAGAGATAAACTCTTGGGTTTTAAATATTTAAAATATTATCTTATCTTGAAGTTAAAAGAATAGATAACTCTTCTGCACTTACTTGATGGAAGTTTAAGTATTTATAAACATCATCTTTGTTGCTATCATTAATTTTATCAGCAACAATATCTAAATATTCTTGAACAGATGGTAATCTACCTAAAAGAGCAGCAACAGCAGCAACTTCAGCAGAACCTAAATAAACTTTCGAGTTTTTACCAAGTCTATTGTCAAAGTTTCTTGTAGATGTAGAGAATACTGTTGATCCTTCAGAAACTTGTGCTTGGTTACCCATACATAAAGAACACCCTGGAATCTCTATTCTAGCACCTGCTGCTGCAAACGCTGCGTAGTATCCCTCTTGTGTTAATTGTGCTTCATCCATTTTTGTTGGTGGTGCAACCCATAGTTTTGCTTTAGCAACACCTTCACCTTTAAGTACTTCTCCTAAAGCTCTGAATAGTCCAATATTTGTCATACAAGATCCAACGAATACTTCATCAATATTTTTTGGTCTATTATCATCTGCTAAAATTTCACCTAAAGTAGCAACATCATCTGGATCGTTTGGACAAGCTAAGATTGGCTCTTTAATCTCATCTAAGTTAATATCAATCACTGCTGCATACTCTGCATCTGCATCTGGCTCAAGAAGTTCTGGGTTTTTAATCCACTCTCTCATTTTATCAGCTCTTCTTTGAAGAGTTTTTGCATCTTCATATCCTTCTTCAATCATTTTTTCGATTAAAGCAATATTTGAAGATAAGTATTCAATAATTGGCTCTTTGTCTAATTGTACAGAACAAGCAGCCGCACTTCTTTCAGCTGAAGCATCAGATAATTCAAACGCTTGTTCAACTTTAAGATCATTTAATCCTTGAATTTCAATAATTTTTCCTGCAAAAATATTTTTCTTATTTTTCTTAGGAACTGTTAATAATCCTTGTTTAATTGCATAGTATGGAATAGCATTAACTAAATCTCTTAGTGTAATTCCTTTTTGCATTTTTCCAGAGAATTTAACTAAAACTGACTCAGGCATTGTTAAAGGCATCATTCCTGTAACAGCTGCAAACGCAATAAGTCCAGATCCTGCTGGGAACGAAATACCAATTGGGAATCTTGTATGTGAATCTCCACCAGTTCCTACAGTATCTGGTAAACATAATCTATTTAACCATGAGTGAATAACACCATCACCTGGCTTCAACGTAACTCCACCTCTTGAGTTAATAAAGTCTGGTAAAGTGTGTCTTAATTTAATATCTGCTGGTTTTGGATAAGCAGCTGTGTGACAGAATGATTGCATAACCATATCAGCACCAAAAGATAATGCTGCAAGTTCTTTAATCTCATCTCTTGTCATTGGTCCCGTTGTATCTTGGCTTCCTACAGTTGTAGCAATTGGCTCAACATACATACCTGGTTTAATTCCTTCAACACCACACGCTCTTCCAACCATTTTTTGTGCTTGAGTATAACCTTTACCGTTGTTAGCTGGTTGCTCAGGTGCTATAAATGCATCACTTGCACCTAATTTTAATGCTTCTCTAGCTTTTGCAGTTAAACCTTTTCCAATAATTAATGGAATTCTTCCACCTGCTCTCATCTCATCTGTTAAAGTATTTGGACTTAATTTAAAAGTAGATACAACTTTTCCATCTTTTAAAATTTCACCTGCATATGGTTTTAATGTAATTACATCACCTGTATCAATACTATCAACATTTGCCTCAATTGGTAAACATCCTGAATCTTCTGCTGTGTTAAAGAAAATTGGTGCAATAATTGATCCAATTACAACTCCACCAGTTCTTTTATTTGGAACACCTGGAATATCTCTTCCCATATGCCATTGAACAGAGTTGATTCCTGATTTTCTTGAAGATCCTGTTCCAACAACATCACCAATATATGCTAATGGATGACCTTTTTGTTTTAGCTCTTCCATTTTTTCTAAAGGTTTTTCCATTCTTGATTGTAACATTGCTGTTGCGTGTAGAGGAATATCTGCTCTTGTAAATGCAACAGTTGCAGGAGATAAATCATCTGTATTTGTTTCACCTGGAATTTTATATACTGTTAAAGTCATCTCTTCTTCAAGTGCTGGTTTATTTGTAAACCACTCAGCATTTGCCCAAGACTCAATAACTTCTTTTGCTTTAGCATTTCCAGCATCCATTAAATCTTTTACATCATTAAATGAGTTATATACTAAAATTGTATTTTTTAATTGCTCTGCAGCAGCATCTGCAACTTCTGCTATTTTTAGAGCTTCAACAAGAGGTGGTACGTTAAATCCTCCCATCATAGTTCCTAAAATTTCAATTGCTTCAACTTTTGAAATAACTGAACAAGAAACTTTACCTTGAACAATATCATTTAAAAATGCAGCTTTTACATAAGCAGCATCATCAACACCTGGGTTGATTTTGTTTTTAAACATATTTAATGCATACTCTGCATCTACAACTTTGTCTGCTTTTAAAAGCTCTACTAAATCAGCAGTTTGAGCAGCTGTTAGTGCTAATGGAGGTAATCCACCTTGACTAGCTCTCTCCTTCTCATGCGCTTTATAGTTTTCAATTAAACTCATATTATCTCCTATTAAATTTTAAGAATTTGGAAGTATTATATCACAAAGAGATAAATATACTTGTACAGTTTTTGTAAAAAATTGTACAAGATTAATATTTGCAGATATAAGTTACATTTTGGAACTTTTATTTAATTTATAGTGTTTTTTTCATACTTTTATATGTTTAATTTTTATTTGTATGTACAATTTATATACAAAGAACTCTTTTTTTGTTCAATTACTTATTTTTCATATATTTTCTATATTTTAAGACAAATCAATATAGAATAGACTATTCATAATATTGTAAATTATAATAAAGGAAAAAATATGAATTTACTAAAAAAGTCTGTTTTAGCAACTACATGTCTGTTTGTCATTGCTGGTTGTACAAGTAAAACACCTTATACAAACAGATCACAAATGATATTTATGTCAAGCAGTGAAGAGATGGCTTTAGGGGAACAAGCTTATAAAGAGAGTTTAAAAGATCTTAAAGTTATAAACAATACAACAGATGCAAATAGAGTAAAAAATATAGGAAACAAAATTGCACAAGCTGCAAATAGACCTGATTTTAAATGGGAATTTAATCTTGTTCAAAGTGATCAAGCAAATGCATTTTGTCTTCCAGGTGGAAAAGTTGTAGTTTACACAGGAATTTTAAAATATGCAAAAAATGATTCTCAATTAGCAACTGTTATGTCTCACGAAGTTGCACACGCACTTGCAAGGCATGGTGCTGAAAGAATGAGTCAAGCACAAATTCAACAAGGATTAGGGGTTGTTGGAAGTATTGCTGTTGGTTCAACAGCACCACAATTTCAAAACCTTTTTAACCAAGCTTATGGATTAAGTTCAAATCTTGGAGTTATGCTTCCTTATGGAAGACTGCAAGAGAGTGAAGCTGATGAGATTGGTGTTTATTTAATGCATAAAGCTGGATATAATATAAATGAAGCTGTAAATTTTTGGCAAAATATGAGTGAAGGAAAAGATGGTGGAAGCGATTTCTTCTCAACTCACCCAAGCTCTAGTAAAAGAGTAGAAGATATTAAAAAAGTAATAGCTAAAATTAATTCAGGAAAATAAGCAAGAGTTTAAAGACTCTCTTGCTTATTTATATACATACTTTTATCTGCTTTATCAAGTAACTCTTCAACAGTAATACCATCATAAGGAAAAATACTTAATCCTAAACTAAATTCAAAATTAATAACTATGCTTGAACTATATAAAAGAGGAATTTTATTTGAAAGATTTTTAATCCTTGTTATTGTTTTATCTAAATACTCAATAGACTCTATATTTTCAAGTAAAATTACAAACTCATCTCCACCAAGCCTTGCAACTGTATCATGCTCTCTTATTGCATGTTTTAAAACCTCTGCAACATGTTTTAAAAGCATATCTCCAATATTATGTCCATAATTATCATTTACAGATTTGAATTTATTTAAATCTATAAAACATAAAGCAAATATAGAGTTGTTTTCTTTTGATTTTTTTATACTATTTTCAATTTTACTTACTAAGTATTTTCTATTTGGTAAACCTGTTAAACTATCATGATTTACGGCATATTCAAGCTCAGACTCAATTTTTTTAAGATATGTAATATCTTGACAAATAATAATTTTACTTGAATCATTTCCTAAAGATATTACATCCGCATGAAAAAAAACTTCATTATTTTCAAAGTTTTTTGCTCTAAAAATACTACTTATTGAATTTAAATCAGATTTATTTTCTCTTGAATGAAAGAATTCTGAAAAGTGTTTTCCAATAAAATCTACTCTTTTAAGTGCAAAAAATCTCCTACAAGCACTATTTACATCTTTTATTATTCCATTTTTATCTATTTTAAAACCTATTAGCTTTTTGCTAATTGCATTATAATAATCTTTTGATTTATCTTTTTCATTTATTCTTTCTAAATTATCTTGATTTATTTTTTGCATAGTTTGAAGATAATTTATTGAACTATTTAACTGTTTTGTGAACATTGCAATATAATATCTCTCTTTATCTATTTCACAAAGTTCAATATTAACATCATAAAAAATCTCATTTCTTGAAATCATAGGAATGTGAATATACTTTCTAAGATTTTTATAAACCTCTTCTAAAGAGTCTTCTAATCCTATAAACTCCCAAAAGATTTCTCTTATATCACTATTTTTCTCGAAGCTAATACCATTTTCTACAAATATACTCATAGTATTTGTAAAATCAAAAATCTTAAAATCTCTATCAAAAATAATATATGAAATATTATACTTATTACAAACTATTGGTAGAACTAAATCTTTATATATCATTTTAAACTACCTTTAATAACTTCAAAATTGAGAAGTTCAAAAATATCTTGTACACAAATATCATCTTTTGCGGAAGTTTTAAATATTTTTACAATATTTGATGATAGATTTTTAATTTCATCTTCATTTATAGGCTCATATTCTAAGTCACTTTTATTTAATGCTATGAAAATTGGAGATTTTACTGATGCTTTTTCACACATTTGCAAATGTTCGATTATAGAATCAATACTATCTTTTCTCGTAATATCAACAACAAGAATAAATGCTTTTGCACCATTTAAATGGTGTGAAAATATTGGTTTAAACTCTGTTTTTCCTTCAATATCCCAAATCATCATTGTTGAAGTGTGTAAAGTACCATCTATTGTTTGATTTAATACTTTTTTAGATATTGCAACACCAATACTACTTTTGTACTCTTCACTAAAACTATTATCAACAAATCTTCTAATAAGACTTGTTTTTCCTGTACCGAAATCACCAACTAAAACTATTTTATAACTAAACATTATTCTACTTTTTCCATTTAAAAATCACTTGTCTTCCTTGTTCAGGATACTCTTCTTCTATCTCTTTTGGAATCTCATTTTTACCTATATTTACTAGTTTTTGAGAAACATTTCCTTTTAATTTCAAATATCTCATAACAGCTTTTGCTCTTTCATTTACTAAAACTTCATTTCTTTCAGATGTTCCTGTAAAATCTCTAAAAGCATAAATTTCTAAAATCAAATCATCATCCAGTTTATGAAGTAAGTTTATAATATTTATAAGTTTATACTCTTGACTAGCTAAAATTTCTGCTGAATTTAAATCAAAATGAATAACTTCACCTATATTTGGTGGAACAATACTAATATCAAAATCTATATTTTCAAGACCTTCTACCATCGAAAATTGGCTTTGAACATATTTTTTCTCAGCTTTACTAATCACTGAACCAAAAATACTTAAGTTTGGATAATCATATTTATACTCTATTTTATTTCCATCTTTTTGATTTAATGCCATTCTTAAATAAGTTATTTTATCATAAATATCTTTTGGATTATTTATATAGTCTATTACTTGAATTCTATTTTCAATATTTTTAATATTTGATAATTTCTTAATCTCTTCATTTGCCATATTTTTATAAATAGTGTTTGGCACAACTCCATTTATAAAAACATCTCTATTTTTTACATCTGTTTCAAGTCTATATATTGTTAAAGCTGGATTTTTATATAAAAGTTCATTTGCTTTTTTCTCTAAATTATTATCAACTATATGTAGATATATTAAATATGATAAAAAAGAGATAATCGAAAAAGGAATTAAATACATTAAAGGGTGCATTTTTCTATCAACTTCAATATACTCTTCATAATCCAAAAGCGGTAAAAGTATTTTATTTATTTTTTCAAGTGGAAGTTTTTCCAAATTTCCATCAAACTCTCTTAATTTAGA
>CANRCH010000020.1 GCA_947629065.1 uncultured Aliarcobacter sp. | reverse complement strand
TAGTTCCCTTATCGCTTCTTTTTTCTAATTGTTCATAATATTGGTTTAAATGTTCTTTTATTGTTGGATAATCTTCAATATTTACTGGTGGATTGTTATGTGAATTTATAAGATATAAATTTGCAAAATTAGCTTCATATCTTTTTATATCTCTACCTCTTAAAAGTGGTTTTATAATTTCAGCACTTTTTTGGTCTTTTTTTATTAATTCATTTTTTGTAGTTTCATCTATAACAAAGGCATCATTAAATCCAGTAGTTATTCCTCTATAATATTTTATATCCCACTCTTTTAAAGGGGTTTCTATTTTCTCTATTTTTTGTTTTATTGCTAGTTCTTTTGGATTTGAAAAACTAAAGCTAGTTTTTGTTAAATCATTTTGTTTCATATCATAACTATTTAATAAATCATTATCTACAACTTTAAAAGTTGAATTTATATAAGCTTTTTGTTTTTGAAATATTGTAATAGCACTATCTACTGTCGCATCCTCAAAAACTTTTATACCGTTGAAGTCGGCTATTTGTAAGATCGTAGAATTTTCTAAAATATACTCTCTTAGATTTTCTCCATATTTTGCTCTAAAGAATTTATTACTACAAATAAAGCCTTTTAAACCATTTGGTTTTAACATATTTAAAGCTAATTCATAAAAATATACATATAAATCAGCTGTTCCATTTGCTACTTTATAGATTTTACTCAAAGCTTCTTTTTGCTCTTTTATCGCTTCTTGTCTTACATAAGGTGGATTTCCAATAACAATATCAAAGCTATTTTCAGAAAATGGCATTTCAAGTAAAGAGTTTGCACAAATTATCTTATCACTAAGTTTTGTAAGCACTCTTCCTTTTTGTGCAGTTCTTAGCCAAAGACTAAGTTTTGCTATCTCTACTGCATCTTCATTTATATCTACACCATAAAGATTGTTTTCAAGTACAGTTTCTTCTACCATATATGAAGCAAATAAATCTCCCATCAAAGCCAAATCATTTTGCAAAATTTTATGTTCAGATATTAAAAACTCTAAAGCTTGATTTAAAAAAGCTCCACTTCCACAAGCTGGATCTAGGATTTTTAGGTTTAAAAGCCAATCTTTGTAAGTTAGTAGGTTTTGTTTTATTTGTTCTTCTTGTTTTGTAAGCTTTTTTGGGTTTTTAGGTGAGGTTAAAACCTCACTTCCGATATTTAGTTCTTCTCTTTTTTCTTTACACATTTTCCCAAGAGTATTTTCTATGATATATTTTGTGATGTATTCTGGAGTATAAAAAACACCATCTTTTTTTCTTTTTGATTTTGATTTATCAAAATCTATATTTTCTATATTTGCTTGAAGCTCTTCCAAATCTGTCAAAGATTGCTCAAAAATATGCCCTAAAATATTTACAGATATTTCGCTAACAAAATCATAGTTTGATAGTTTTTGAGCTTTTTCATCTAAGATTTCATCATCTATAATCAAGCTATCAAGAAGTTCATCTTTTGCAAATAAACCACCGTTGTATTGTGGAATATTTAGCTTTTCATTTCCACTATTAATAGCTTCAAAATAGAATTTATAAATATCATATAAAGCATAGTTTGTAAACTTTTGATTTGCAAACTCTTCTCTTATCTCTTTTATAGTGTTTGAGTTTAGAAGTCCTCTATCTTCTGCAAAAAGTATAAAGATAATTCTATCGCATAGTTTTTGAGTAAGTCTTAGAAGTGTTGTTTTGTCTGGAAGTGGGGCTTCAGCACCGCCTCCAGTATTGTTTTTTACAATATTTTCAAAAAGAGCTGTTCTAAAATTTGAAAAATCTTTATATAGTTCTTTTGAGATATTTTGTTCAAAAAGGTTTGATTTCTCTTTTATTTTTAGTGGAATTTGCTCTTTAATGCTTTCAAAAGAGAGTAGAAGATGAAGTTTTTTAAACTCATCATAATCAAGATTAAAAAGTGAAAACTTTTCATAAGCTGTTTTTTTATCTATATAAAATCTCAACTCATCAAAATTTGATATGATAATATATTTTGAATTTGAGTGCGAAGCATGATAATTAAATGCTTGAGTTTCAATTTTATCAAGATTTTTAGTATCTTGACCTTTTAACTCAACAACTGCTACAACTTCATTATTTAGATAAATAACTGCATCTGCTTTTTTGCTATCTGTTTCGTTTTTCTTCTCTCTTTCAAGATTAAAAGAGTTTGGATTTGTGCTATCGAGTGTATATCCTAGACAAGATTCAAAAATATCTTTTAAAAATCCATCTTGATATTTTTCCTCTTTTACTGATTTTATAAACTCAATTTTTTCTTTATATTTTAAATAATTTGTATATCTACTTGCAACTAAATTTTCATCTTGAGTAAAAGTTTTTAAAACACTATTTTGAAACATTGGAAAATCCCTAAAATTAATATAAGTTTAGATTTTATCCAAAGAGATATGAAATGTAAATTATTAATAAAATCACTTTTTGAAATATTGTAAAACTTTTGAATTTATAATGAAAATCTATAAATTATGTGAGTTTAAAGTAATTTATGAAGAAAAATCATTAAAAATTCTTATATTTTATATAAAGAAAAGTATAATTGAATAGATTTTTTAAAAAAAGAGAAAAATTTGAATTTAAAAATAACAAAAAAGATTAAAAATTTAGAAATAGATGAATTAAAAGAGAATCTATTTCACTATGTTTACGATAATAAAACACTAAAAACACTTGTAAAAAATAATGTTTCAAAAGATAATATTTCATATATTACAGCTTATAGTAGCTTTGTTGGTGAGATTTATGAAAATACTATTTATGAACTACTTTTGGATTATGCAAAAAATAGTCCTGAGATAGAGAGTTTTGTTTTAAAAGGTCCATATCAAAAAATGGAGAATAAATTTATAAAAAGTGGGCTTTTAATAGATAGAAGTTCACAAATAGTTTATAAATCTGCATATAAAGATATAAGTGAGTTTGATGCACTGTTTTTTACAGAAGATTCTTTGTTTTTTGTGGAGATGAGTACATCTAAAAAAACTGCAAGTTTAAACAAAAGATTGGCAAAAAAGTATGCTTTATTGAAACTTATTTTTCCATATTTGGAGATAAAAGCTTTGATTGTACTTACAAAAGGCTCTGTTGGAGTTAGAAACTTTCCATCTTATGCAACAGTTTGGATAACTGAAGATTTAGAAAACGAAGAGTTGATAAATAGCATAATTTTTGCAAAAAAGATGAAAAACAATATGCAAACTTTAAGTACACCAACTAGCTCAAAATTTATAGAAGCTTATAGTATAAAATATAAGAAGTTCCCATATTTTCCAACTTTAGAGTGGATTTTAAATACATCAAGAAAACATCCAAAATTTGCTGTTGATTTGAGATTTTTCTCTTTAAATAAGATGGAACTATATTTTGATGTATATACAAAACTATATATTGGGTTTTTGAGTTCTGATGATTTTAAAGAACTTTTTAGTGATTTTTCTTATCTTACAAAAGAGGAAAAAGTGATTGTAACTTTGGAAAAAGTTACTCAAACACAAATTGATATTGTTTATTATGCAAAAGAAACAAATGAAAAACTTCAAAGAATTAGGCTTTGTGAAGATGGTGAAATATCTATAAAAGAGAAAGAACCAGATGGATTTACAAATGCTGAAGTAAGATTTTTTTATAAAGTATTTGAAGACAAACATAGACTAAGTGTGGAAAATATAAGACATATTTTAAAAAATTTAAATATAGTAGAGTTCAAAAAATGACTCTACTAATTACCTATCTTTTACTTGCTATTTTTTTTAGCAGCAATGTGTTCTATACTTGAAGCTACGCTTTTATCAAGCACTTCATCATATATAGAAAACTTAGAAAATAGCGGATATAGCAAAAAAACTGCAAATATGGTTAAAAATGTTAAAAATAATATTGATAAATCTATTGCTTCAATTTTAACTGTAAATACTTTTGCTACAACTATGTGTGCTGCTGGAGTTGGATCTCAAGCGACAATAGTTTTTGGTTTGGAGTGGCAAACTTTTGTTGCTTTTGCTTTGACTATTTTGCTTCTATATTTTGCTGAGATATTTCCAAAAACTATGGCTGCTATTTACTGGAGAGGATTTTTAATTCCAAGTGCGTATATAATTACATTTTTGATTAAACTTACTTATCCTTTGGTTTATATAGGGTCTTTTATCACAAATTATCTGCAAAAAAATAGAAAAAATGGTGAAGAGTTTTCAAAAGATGAGATTATAGCAATGGTAAATCTTGGAGAAAAAGAAGGAACTGTTCACTCAAATGAGAGTAGTTTAATATCAAATCTATTTAAACTTCAAAATATAAAAACAGAAGAGATTATGACTCCAAGAAGTGTTGTTTTTGCTCTTAATGAAAATACAACGGTAGAAGAGGCTATTGAAGATGATAATACTTATACATTTTCAAGAATCCCTGTTTATAAAGATAGTATAGATAATATCGTGGGTGTTGTTTTAAGCCAAACAATTTTGGAAGAGGGTGTGGAAGATAAAGATAGTACTTTAATCTCTTCAATTATGACAAAAGCAAAAAGAGTTGATAGAACTTTACCAGTTTCAAGTCTGCTTGATAAGTTTATAAGTGAAAAAACACATCTTTTTATAGTAGAAGATAAATATGGTCAAACAAGTGGAGTTGTAACGCTTGAAGATGCTATTGAGACTTTATTAGGTGTTGAGATTGTTGATGAAAAAGATGAACACGAAGATATGCAAGAAGTTGCAAAAAATAGAGTGTTTGAACTAGAAAAACTATAAAAATATGAAAAAAGAGTTAATAAATTAACTCTTTTTGAAGCTTATCATATCCATAAATATCTTCTCTAAACTGTAAAACATCATCTTCATCTACCCAAGAGGTAAGATATATTAAGTGAATTGGAACTTTTTTGTTTAGATTTAAAGCTTTCTCTTTACTATCTTCTAAAATTTCAACAACTTTTGTGCTTTCAAGATTTTTGTTCTCATTTCCTAAAATTTCTAAAAGTTTATTTGGTTCAGATAGTCTTACACAACCATGAGAGTAAGCTCTTCTTGCATTTTTAAATAGATATTTGTTTGGAGTATCGTGTAGATAAACAGCGTGTTTATTTGGAAACATAAACTTCATTTTTCCAAGTGGATTTTTACTTCCAGGAGTTTGTGAAACTCTAAAGTTTTCTAAACCATCACCTTCTTCCAAAATCAAAGAGTCTATAATATCTTTTGTGTCTAGTTTCATATCATCTCTATCCCAACCTGTGTAGATATCTATTCCTTGAGATTCAAGATAGCTAGGGTCTTTTAAAAGTTTTGGAACAAGCTCTTTTTTTACAATACTTTTTGGGATATTCCAAGTAGGGTTTAAAACAACATAAGACATAGAATCAGAGAAAATTGGAGTAGGGTGTTTTACCTCTCCTACAATTACGCTCATATCAAGTTTTTTTGTGTTGTTTTCATACATTTTTAGATTAAACTCTGGAATATTTATAACAATATATTCATTTCCAAAATCTCTTGGTAGAGTTCGCATTCTTTCAATATTTAATCTAATTTGTGCAATTTTCTCTTTTGCACTTTTATTTAAAAAAGCTTGAGTTGAAGGACCTACAATTCCATCATCTAAAAGCCCATGTTTTCTTTGGAAACTTTTTACAGCTTCATCTAAATCATCTCCAAAATTCTCTTCACAAGCAATAATTTTTGGACTAATATCTTCTTGTGAATCTAAATTTTCATTTTCAATTGTAGAGATATTATTTGTAATATCTGTTTGATTGTTAATTAGCACAATATCGTTATCGCAAGATTCACTAATATTTTCACTTTGTGCTAGTCTTTGTCTTAAGAATCTTACATTTTCACTATTATCACCAACTCTTAGAGTTTTAAATTTAGGAAGTTTTATATAATCACCATTTTGTGCTAACTCTTCTAGCACTTCTATAATAATGGCTAGTTTTTCGTGGTTTTTGTAGTTTGTATCAAGAGTTTGTTTTAAAATATCAGTTGAATTTTCACTACTTGCATTTTTTAAAACTTCAAATCTATCAATATTTAAAGCTCTTTTTTCCCATTGTGCATTTATATCGTGAAGATCTTTTTTCTCTTTTAGTTTTTCTTGAAAACTTTTCCAGTTTATAGTGCTATTTGTTAAATAATATGAATATCTATCATAAATTTCTGTTAAAAATAGCTCTATTTTTAGTAAATTCAAATCAAAATCAGCACTATTTTCATCTAATGATAAAATCATACTTTCAAGTAGATTTAATTTAAACATAGAATCTGTTTTGTTTTTATAAACAGGGTCATTTTTTACAATATTTATAAAATCATTTGCAAATGATTTTACTCCATTTTCATCTATCCAATAGCTTGAAAAATCATTTTTAGAGTAGTAGTTTTTTAAACTGTTGCTATTTATTAAAAAAGTAGCTTGTTTTTTTGTGAAACTAGATTTTAGATTGTTTTTAAAATCTTCAAAATCTATATTTTGTGCAAATATATAACTATTTAAAATAGTAAATATAAAAAAGAGTTTTTTCCGCAATATCATCTCTCCCAAGATTATTTAATGTAATTAAAAGTTTTAAAATAGCGAAAAAATAATTAAAAATCACTTTTTAAAAGAAAATAAATAAGTAAGTTTTAGATAACATCTCTTTTACTAAACAAAATTAAGGAAAAAAATGAAAAATATAGTAAAAAATAGTGTGTTTGCTTTTGCACTTTCTCTTGTGATTGTTGCTTGTGGAGGAGAAAGCCCAAAAGATGCAACAACAAACTTTTATGAAGCACTAAAAAAAGGGGATGTAGCAACATATCATAAATATACAACTCCTACAACTCAAAGTTTGATGAATCTTAGTTTTGCAATGATGTGTTTTGATAAAGATTTAAAAAATGAAAAAGAGTTAAGTGATTGTATGAAAAGAAGTTTTGAAAATTTAAAAGAGTATAAAATCACAAATGTTGAAGAAAATGATGGAAAAGCACTTGTAAACGTGGAAGAGATTCATAAAGATGGAAATATAAAAAAAGCAAACTTTGATTTAATTAAAGATGAAAAAAACTGGAAAATAAATATTAAAAAATAATGAAAATAAGAGCATTAGTTTTAATTTTTTTACTATTTTTTGCATCTTTTTACGCAATGGACTTTATAAACAAAAGTAAAGAACAGCTTTCACTTCCAAAAATAAAAGAGCAAGTAGAGATAAAAAGTGGCGATTTGGTTTTTAGAAAAGAGAACAGCATTATTAGCCAAATGTTTTCAAAAATAGATGAATCGGCTTACTCTCATCTTGCAATTGCACTAAATATTGAAGATGATGTAAAACTATATCATCTTGAAGCAACAGAAGATGAAGATGATTTGAAAATACAAAGTGTTGCAGATTTTGTAACGGGGGCTGAGAAAATAGCTGTTTATAGATTTAAAGATGAGATAAATGAAACTAAACTAAAAGAGATTTTAGATGAGTTTATTAAAAATAAACCAAAATTTGATTTTGATTTTAGCTTGGAAAATGAAAATCTATATTGTACAGAGTTTATAAATGAAGTTTTTTTAAAACTTAACGACAAAGCAATATATAGTTATTTATACGATTTTTATGGGAAAAAAGGAATAAGTATAAATAGTATTCTACAAAATCCTGATTTTGAAAAAAGGTATGAAATAGAGTTTTAAAACTCTATTTCTTACTGTTCTTGCCAAAGAAGTTCTAGTTTTGTATTGTAAATATCAGTTCTTCTTGGATTTATATATGTTTCTTCAATCTTACAGTTTGCTAAATCGTAAGCATCTTTTATTTTAGCTACTTCAGCTTCTAGATTTTCTTGAAGTTTTTGTAGCTGTTCATTTGCTATATTTATATCATTTTCTATAATTTTAGCACTGCTACTTCCACCTACAAGTTTATTTGCATTTTTAGCACTAGCTGCTACTTTTCCTATTGTTGAGGCAGTTGAACTTCTACTTCCACCAAAAAATGCACCAAGAAGTGAGGTTCCAATATTTATAATAGTTTCTGTTGTTTTTGCCTTTGCTTTTGCTTGTTCGTTTTCAAGTCTTTCATAAAGTTTTGATAATTTTATGTTTAAACTGTCATTCTCTTTTTGGAATTTAATTTTAAGTTTCTCTATCTCTTCATCTATTTTTTCGTTTAATCTATCTTTTAATCTAATTCTAAAATCACTTAGGCTTTCGTGCTGTTTTGAACTTAGTTTTAATTCATTATTTGAAAAAATTGTAAATTTAGAGTTTCTATATAAAAAATCTGCAAAATCTTTCTCAATAGTTTTTAAATCTCTATCGTTTTTTATAAAGTTTGGAATTTCAAAATAACTACTGTTTGCTTTCTCTTTGGAGTCAAACTTTGTATCTATACCATCTTCAAAAAACTCCTCAAACTCATCAAAACTTAGATTTTTCATCTCTTCATTTAAGTAGTATTTATAAGTTACAAACTCCTCTTGATCTATACCTTTACTTGCATTTACAAATCTTACATTTGAAGAACATAGTAAATATGGTTGTAAATAGTAGTTGCTATTTTCTGAAACATAAGAGTAAACTTCATCTATTTTACTCATAATTATTGGTTTTGAAATACCTTTTTTTACATCAATTATATGCTCTTGTGAGTTTTGTTGCGGATTTCTTTGTGCAATTAGTTGATTAAGAAGTTTTTTTACCTCTTTTTTCTCATTCATTAGCTTTTTAATTCCATCTTTTGGAATAGGACCTTTTAGATATGATAATGCCCATCTAGTCTCAAAAACTTCAATTCCATCATCATTTACATTGCTTAAAACAAAATTTCTTTTCTCTAGATTTGTAAGTAGATTTGATAGTTCTGCTTTATTTAAACCATTTTCACTTGCACTACTTAATCCATCAATCACTTTTTCAACATCTTGTTTTGTATGAAGTCTTCCTATAAACCAAGTTCCAATATTTGCTAAACCTTTATAATCAATATCCACAGGGTTTTGAGTAGATAATACAATTCCAATTCCAAAACTTCTTGCTTGTTTTAGAAGTGTAAGCATTGGTTGTTTTGATGGTGGATTGCCAAGTGGTGGAAAATATCCAAAAATCTCATCCATATAAAGTAGGGCTTTTAAAGATGTAGTTCCTTCTTGTCTTCTCATCCAAGCTAAAAGCTCATTTAGTAAAATTGTCACAAAAAACATTCTTTGCGAGTCATTTAAGTGTGCAATTGAAAATATATTTACTTTTGCTTTTCCTTGTTCATCATAAAGCATATTTGATATATTTAGTGGCTCTCCCTCTATCCAAGTAGAAAAAGCTGGATTTGCTATAATTGCATTTAGTTTTAAGGCTAGTTGTAGCCTTTGGCTTTGTGCAAAAAATGTATCCAAATCAAAAACACCAACTTTTGAAAAAGGTGGAGTTACTATTTGGTTTATTAACTCCTCTAAGCTTAAATCTTTTTGCTCTTTAAAGTTGTGCATAAAAATAGAACTTAGTAAGATTGACTCTTTTGAATTTGAGTCATTTTTCTCTTCAATTAAAGCTAAAATAGATGCAACAGTTGAAGAAATAAGTGAACTTAGAAGCTCATTATCTTCCAAAACTTCAATACTTGGTGCTTTAAATGAACTTAAAATTGATACTTGAATCCCAGCATCACTACCAGGCGTGTATATTGTAAAATCAGCACTGTTTTTTAGCTTTTCAACTCTTTGTAAATCTTGAAAATCTTTTTCAAGTCCTTTTTTCCATAAATCAGCCCTGTTTTGTGCAAAATCTTCAATACTCATACCATTATTTATAGCTTCTTGTTCCTCTATCCAAGGAATAAAATCCTCTTTTTGCATATTTGGGAAATTAAGAAGTAGGTTTGTCATATCACCTTTTGGGTCAATAATAATTGATGGAATATTATCAATAGCAGCTTCTTCAAGCAAAGTTATTCCAAGTCCTGTTTTACCGCTTCCTGTCATTCCAATAATTGCTGCGTGTGTTAGTAAATCTTTGTTTTGATAAACAAGTGGAATAGAGTTTCCATCTTTTTTTTGTTTACCAATATAAAAAAGCTTTAGATTTTCGTAATCATAAGTGTTTGCCATAGTAAAACCTCTTTTTTAAAAATATTTGATTATATCAAAAAAAAGATGAATACAAAAATTATTTTATTTTGCTATAATAAACTAAATTTCTAAACAAAGGAGTTTCCAATGGAAATAGGTGTTATTCCTAGAATTGATCAATATAAAGATAATCAAGATACAAAAATGCAACAAGTAAAATCTATGTCAGATTCTTCAAATATTAGTGCAAGAAAAGATTTAGAACAGATTCAACAAGATATTTTATCAAAAGCAAAAGCTAAATCAGAAGCTAGTGAAGTAAAAAATGAGGGTGTAGATTTAAATAGTAAATATGAAGTTTCAATCTCAAATACAAGCTTCGGATACAATACAAAATCAAAAGATTTTTATGTAAAAGTAGAAAGAGCAAAAATAGAGAATCAATATCCAACAGAAGAGATGATGAAAGTAAAAGCTTATATGCTAAGTTTACAAGAAAATAACAACTAAATAAATGATTGACTATAAAGAAAAATTTAGTTTAAAAAGAGAGTTTTATTCTTCTGCTAATATTGAAATAACTGTAGAAAGCGATAGAGGAAGAATTTTTTCCTCATCTGCTTTTAGAAGACTACAAAAAAGAACTCAAGTTTTTGCACTTGAGTTAAATGCTTCAATACGAACAAGACTTACACACTCCCTTGAAGTAGGGCAAAATGCTAGATATATAGCAAGAACTATTTTAGAAAAACTAAAAATCGACGGTTTAGATAAATATGGTTTAGAAGAGTTTGAAAATGCCTTTATCTCAACTTCAGAGATGACAAGTTTAATTCATGATATTGGAAATCCACCATTTGGACACTTTGCAGAAGAGACAATAAATAAGTGGATAAAAAACAATGTTTTAGAAAAAATAGCTAGTTTTTCTGCAACAAATAGTGAAAATATAGAACTAAAAGAGTTAGTAGCCAAAGATATATCAAACTATGATGGAAATGCACAAGCAATTAGAATTATTACAAAACTTCAAAGATTAAATCTCTCATATTTTCAAATAATCTCTGTTTTAAAATACACAAGAGGTGCTTTTGAAGAGAAAAACTCTTCAAATTTAAACTATCTTAAGAAAAAACCAGGATTTTATTTTAGTGAAAAAGAGTTGGTAGAGAATATTCAAAAAGAGTTAAATATAAAAGCAGGGCATAGATTTCCAATAACATATATTATGGAAGCAGCTGATGATATTTCATATTTAACAGCTGATTTAGAAGATAGTGTTCAAAAAGGAATTCTAAGTCTTGATGAAGTTTATACAATAATAAAAGAAGAGTGTATAAGACAAAATGAAGAATTTTTATTATCCAATATTGAAAAGCAGTATGAAAGAGCAAAAAAAGATGAAGAACCATATCAATTTAATATGTTTTTCACTCTTTTAAGAGTGGCGCTTGTTACAAATTTTGTAAATTATGTATCTGAAGTTTATATAAATAATCATCAAGAGATATTTGATGGTAGCTTTAATGCAGCACTTTTGGAGTATGATAAAGATGATGAACATTATAAAGCGTATAAGGTTTTAAAGGATATTTCAGCAAAATATATTTACCAAAACCAAGAGGTTCAAACTTTGGAACTAAAAGCTTATGCTATTATAAATTCTCTTTTTGATAACTATAAACCACTTTTAGACTTAGACAAAAATGATTTTTCTAAACTTTTAAGAAATGAGAGAATAGATTGCTTTATTTCCCAAAGATTGATTAAAAGATTATCTTCAAAACAGATTGTTGCATATAAACAAGATATCTCAAAACTAGATGAAAATGATAGTGAAAAGTTTGCTATTTTGGAGTTTTATTATAGAGTTAGGCTTATAATTGATTATATAAGTGGAATGACAGATGATTATGCACTTGAAGAGTATAAAATTTTAAATGCTTTAAAATAGAATATCTTAAATATTTAAAGGAAAATGGCTTTTAGCCATTTATCTCTTTGTCTAAATAATATCCAGTATATGAGCCAGATTTTTCGTGATTTGCTGCAATTTGTTCAACTGTTCCCATATCTACAACTTTTCCCCCTTTATCTCCACCTTCTGGACCAATATCTATAATATAATCAGAGTTTTTAATTACATCAAGATTGTGTTCAATAACTAGAACAGAGTTTCCTAAATCAACTAAATGGTGAAGAACTTTTGTCAGTCTATTAACATCTGCAAAGTGAAGTCCAGTTGTTGGTTCATCAAGGATGTATAAAGTATTTCCAGTATCTTTTTTGCTTAACTCTTTACTTAGTTTTATTCTTTGTGCTTCTCCACCACTTAGGGTAATTGCATTTTGTCCCAAAGTTATATATCCAAGTCCAACATCGCTTAAAGTTTTTAGTTTTGCGTGAAGTTTAGGCACTTTGGCAAAGAATTCTAAAGCTTCATCTACACTCATATTTAAAACATCAGAAATATTTTTACCTCTATATAAAATCTCTAATGTTTGGGCATTATATCTGTGTCCTTGGCAATCATCACATTTAACCATAATATCTGGCAAGAAGTGCATCTCAATTTTTATTTCACCTTCTCCTTGACACTTCTCACAACGTCCTCCTTTAACATTAAATGAAAATCTTCCTATTTTGTATCCTCTTAAACTTGACTCCTTTGTTTTTGCAAACAGATCTCTAATCTCATCCATAAGACCTGTATAAGTTGCTGGATTACTTCTTGGAGTTCTTCCAATTGGGCTTTGATCAAGATATATTACTTTGTCAAGTTTATCTAAACCATCAATTTCAACACCATCAACTTTTTTTACTTTTCTTGCACGATTTAAAAGCTCTTGAGCAACAGGAAGTAGAGTTTGAAGAATTAGTGAAGATTTTCCACTTCCACTAACTCCTGTAATTGAAACTAAATTTCTAAGTGGAATTTGTACATCTAGGTTTTTTATATTATTTATATTTACATTTTTTATTTCAATAAAATCTTCTTGAGGTCTGTTATGTAAATAATCTATCTTTTTTGCTTCCGTTACATAAAGTGCTGTTAAAGTTTTTGCTTTTTTCATCTTATCTAAAGTTCCAGCAAATACAACCTCACCACCAAATTTACCAGCATTTGGTCCAATATCTACAATGAAATCAGCTGCTTTTATTGTCTCTTTATCATGTTCAACAACTATAACAGTGTTTCCTTTTTCTTGTAATGCTCTTAATGTCTTTATTAGTTTACTTGTATCTCTTTCATGTAGTCCAATAGATGGTTCATCTAGTACATACATAACCCCTGTTAAACCACTTCCAATTTGGGAAGCAACTCTTATTCTTTGGGCTTCACCACCACTAATTGTTCTAGCATCTCTTCCTAGAGTTATATATCCTAAACCTACATCATATAAAAAGAAAACTCTCTCTTTTATCTCTTTTAAAATAGGAGCTGCAATCATTTTATTTTGTTCACTAAAATATGCAAAATTACTATCATCTTGGAAGAATTTATGTGCTTCTTCAATAGGAATATTTAATATATCTGGAATAGATTTTTGTGCTACAAACACCGTTTGGCTAGATGGTTTTAGTCTATTTCCACTGCAAGAGTCACAAACTTTTTCAGTCATATATTCAGCCATCTCTTTTTCATCTTTTATCATATCGTATGCAAGTTTTACAATACCATCCCACTTTCTAACAAGTTTGTGTCTTTTCCATAAAAACTCAATCTCATCTACACTTCCATGAAGTATTGCTTTTTTTTGATGTTCTTCAAGATCACTAAAAGGAATTTTTGTATTTATTCCTTGGCTTTGGCAAAATGCCATAAGCATTTTAAAATAGTATCCTTTATTAAAACCATATATAATTCTTATTGCACCATTTTCGATATCCAAATCTTCATTTATAATTTTCTTCATATCAAGTGCATATCTTATTCCAAGCCCATCACAAGAAGCACATGCACCTTTTGGTGAGTTAAATGAGAAGCTAAGTGGTTCAAGTGGTTCAAAAGATATTTTACAATCAAAACATGCCATATGTTCTGAATAGTGTATAAGCTTTTCTACCCCTAATTCTTCATAGTTTGTGATTTCTACTTCAAGCTCTCCAAAACTCTCTTTTAAACCTTTTTCTACATCTTGTGCAATTCTATCTCTGTTTTCTTCTCTTATAACAACTCTATCGATGATCACTTTTATTGTATGCATTTGTGTTTTGGATAACTCTATATCCTCATCAAGTCTTACCATAACACCATCAATCATCGCTCTTACATAACCTTTTGCTCTAAGACTTTCAAGTAAATCAGCAAAGCTACCTTTTTTTCTATTTACTAAAGGTGCTAAAATTAGTAGTTTTGAATCTTCTGGTAAAGATAAAACTTGGTTTATAATATCACTTGCACTCATTTGTGATATTGGTTTTAAACATTTATGACAATGTTGCTTTCCAACCCTTGCAAACAAAAGTCTAAAATAGTCATAAACTTCAGTTATTGTTCCAACTGTTGATCTTGGATTTTTTGAAGTTGTTTTTTGGTCAATTGCAATTGCAGGTGTTAATCCCTCAATCCTTTCAACATCAGGTTTCCCAACTTTATCTAAAAACTGTCTAGCATAAGATGATAAAGACTCTATATATCTTCTTTGACCTTCAGCGTAAAGTGTGTCAAAAGCTAGTGTAGATTTTCCACTTCCAGAAAGACCTGTAAATACTATTAGCTTATTTTTTGGAATCTCTAGATTTATATTTTTTAAATTATTCTCTTTTGCATTAAAAATTTTTATTGTATTACTCATAATTTGCCTTTAAAATTTTAAAGCTTATATTATATATAAATTTTCATAATAAGCTAGTAAAACTAAAATATGTTATTTTTATGAATTAATTGATATTTTGTATATTTAAAATACTTAATAAAGACTATACATATTAATAAACTGTTAATGTTTAATTCCTATAAAAAATGAACAAAAAAACTTTAAGTAAAATTTTTGTAAAATATTTAGATTATCAATCACAATAATAAATAAAAAATTTAAATCAAGGAGATTTTATGCCACCTACATCTTTGGAGATTATTGCTGCAGTTATTTTTGCTTTGGCAATTATTCATATTTTTTCAGTTAAGTATTTTGAAAGCATAGCAAATAGAAGTGATAAACACGCAGGGCTTTTTCATCTTTTAGGTGAAATAGAAGTTGTTTTTGGAATTTGGGCTATGATTTTAGTTATTTTTATGTTTGCTTTGAGTGGAAAAGAATCAACAATTAACTATATGAATGAAAGAAGCTATATAGAAACAATGTTTGTTTTTGTAATTATGGTTATGGCAGCAACAAGACCAATATTAAACTCAGTTATTACACTTGTTAAGAAGTTATCAAATATTTTGCCTAGAAAAGGTGCAACAGGGTTTTACTTTGTAGTTATGGCAGTTGTTCCTATTTTTGGTTCACTTATTACTGAACCAGCAGCTATGACTCTAGCAGCACTTATTTTAAGTGATAAGCTATTTTCTCAAGGAATATCTAAAAAACTTAAATATATGACTTTGGGAGCTTTGTTTGTAAATGTTTCAATTGGTGGAACTTTAACTAATTTTGCAGCACCACCAATTTTGATGGTTGCAAAAACTTGGGATTGGAGTAACTATTTTATGTTTATGACATTTGGATGGAAAGCTATGGTTGCTATTTTTATAAATACAAGCTTAATTATAGTTCTATTTTACAAAGAGTTAAGCCAAATTACAATTAGAACAAGTGTTAGTGATAAAACAGCAATTCCATTTTCTATTACATTAACTCACTATATATTCCTATTTTTAGTTATTTTCTTTGGGCACTATCCACCAATTTTTATGAGTATATTTTTACTATTTTTAGGTGTTACTTATGCATATCAACAATATCAAGATAGATTGATGTTAAGAGAGGGGCTTTTAGTTGCATTTTTCCTTGGTGGATTAGTTATTTTAGGTGGAATGCAAGAGTGGTGGTTAAAAGATTTAATTTCACGAATGAGTAATATGGAAGCGTTTATTAGTGCTATTACTTTAGGTTCATTTACAGATAATGCTGCAATTACATATTTAGGATCTTTAGTTGATGGATTAAGTGATGAGTTTAAATACTATTTAGTTGCTGGTGCTGTTTGTGGTGGTGGACTTACTGTTATTGCAAATGCACCAAACCCAGCAGGAGTTGCTATTTTAAAAAGCCACTTTGAAGATAATACAATAGATCCTAGATACTTATTTTTAGGAGCAATTGTACCAACAGTAATAGCAGCACTATGTTTTATAATATTATAAAGGAATTTAAAAATGATTTCGAATTTTGCAAAATATGCAAGAACAAATAAGAGTTTGATAGTTTTTTCAAACTCTTTTGATCATATTGAGGTTTTTAAAAGATTTTACAAAGATAGAGTAAAGCCAAATGAGTTTGGTTATATAAAGATAAATGACAATAGAATTTGTCTTTTGTGTGATGATTTGCAGTGTGATTTGATTCAAGGTAAAACAAATGAAGAGAAAAGATACTCTTTGTTGGATAGTTTTGCAACAGAATCAAGATATATTGTAACTTCATCGAAGTTTATAATTTTTCCAAAAAAGTTTGGATTTGCTAGAGTTGCAAATAGAATTTTTACAGATTATATTATTCAAGGTGCAGGTGAAATAACTTTTACTAAGACTGAAAATGGTCTAGAAGTAAAATGTTTTGGTGAAGCAAAAGCTTTAAATATAAAATCAAGACAGATGGATGCTTTGATAATTAAAGATGAACTTGAAGCTATGTGCAGTGAAGAGGATGAGTTTTAAAACTCTTCTTCCCC
>CANRCH010000019.1 GCA_947629065.1 uncultured Aliarcobacter sp. | reverse complement strand
ACAATTTTAATCTGATCTCTTGCACTTAAAGTTGTAACTAAAAGTGTACTTGCTATTAAAGCAATAGATGTTTTTTTAAAACTCATATTTTCTTCCTAAATTTTGATATTTGGAAGTTTAGAAAATTTTGGTTACAAAATGGTTACTTAAAATTTCTTTGATTGAAGTTTTTTATTTGTAGGTATTTAGTTTTTATAATTTTAGAGTAAACAAAGAGGCTTTTATAGCCCGTTTGCTTCGATTAGTCTTGATTGATGATCAGCAATAAGAGGATCAATTACTTCATCAAACAAGCCATCCTCCAAGATACTATCAAGTCTATATAGTGTTAAGTTAATTCTGTGATCACTGATTCTATTTTGTGGGAAGTTATAAGTTCTAATTCTTCCACTTCTATCACCAGTTCCTACTTGCTCTTTTCGGTTTGCACCTTCAGCTTCCATTTTCTTTTCCATCTCAATTTCATAAAGTTTTGCTTTTAGAACTTTCATGGCTCTTTCTTTATTTTTATGTTGAGATTTTTGATCTTGGTTGGTAACCACAAGACCAGAAGGAATATGAGTAATTCTTACAGCAGAGTCTGTTGTATTTACAGATTGACCACCGTTTCCACTAGCTCTCATAACATCTATTTTTAAATCACTTTCATTTATCTCAATTTCTACATCATCAACTTCAGGCATAACTGCAACTGTAATCGCCGATGTATGAACTCTTCCTTGAGACTCTGTTGCTGGAACTCTTTGAACTCTATGAGTTCCACTTTCAAATTTTAATTTTGAGTAAACGTGATCACCTTTTACAAGTATTACTATCTCTTTATAACCACCTGCTTCACTGTCACTTGAACTCATAATTTCAACTTTCCAACCATTATTTTCTGCATATCTTAGGTAACCACGAAATAGATCACCAACAAATAGTGCAGCTTCATCACCACCAGCTCCAGCTCTTAGCTCCAAATAGATATTTCTATCATCATTTGGATCCTTTGGAATCATAAGAAATTTTATCTCTTCTTCAAGTAGTGGTTTTTTTGCTTCAAGTTCTTTTAGCTCTTCTTTTGCAAGTTCAGCTAATTCGCTATCTTCAAGCATTAGTTTGTTTTCTTCAATATCATCTATAGTTTTAATATACTCTTTTGCTTTTTCTACTATTTGTTCAATACTAGATTGCTCTTTTGATAAAGAAGTCATTCTTTTTATATCACTAGTTATTTCAGGAGACATTAAAAGTTCAGTAATCTCCTCAAATCTAGCAATAAATGGTTGTAATTTGTCTTTTAGCATAAATTATATTGCGTTTACTTTTAGTTGAAGTCTGCTTACTTTTCTAGCAGCTGTTTGTTTTGCTAATACACCTTTTGATACACAGTGGTGGAAGTATTTATTTGCTACTTTCATAGCAACTACAGCTTTTTCTTTATCTGCACTTTCAACTGCACTTAGTACATCTTTAGTAATGTTTTTAATTCTTGTTTTGTAAAATCTGTTTCTTTCAGTTTTTACTAATGTTTGTTTAGCTCTCTTCTCAGAAGATTTATGATTTGCCATTTTTTTAACCTCTTTGTAAATTTTTAAAGGATAGAATACTATCCAAAATAACTTAAATAAAGTTTAATTTTAGGAAGATTTAATGAAACTATTTGGAACAGACGGAGTTAGAGGAAAAGCAGGTGCATTCTTAGATGTATTTACTGTAATGAAACTTGCACAAGCAGCTGGAATTCACTTTAGAAAGCACTCAACAACAAACAAAATTTTGGTTGGAAAAGATACAAGAAGAAGTGGATATATGATTGAAAATGCTCTTGTAAGTGGACTTACAAGTGTTGGATATGATGTTGTTCAAATTGGTCCCATGCCAACTCCTGCAATTGCATTTTTAACTGAAAGCATGAGATGTGATGCTGGAATTATGATAAGTGCTTCGCATAATCCTTTTGAAGATAATGGAATTAAATTCTTTGATAATCATGGAAATAAACTAGGTGTTGAAGATGAAGAAGCTATTGAAAAAATCTTCTTTGATGATGAACAGTTAAAAGAGAGTCAAGAAACAGGTAAAAAAATAGGTTCTTCAAAAAGAATAGATGATGTTATAGGAAGATATATTGTAATTATAAAAAGTATGTTTCCAAAAGATTTAACACTAAAAAGTCTTAGAATTGTACTTGATTGTGCAAACGGAGCAGCATATAAAGTAGCACCTACAATATTAGAAGAGCTTGGTGCTGATGTAATTACAATAAATAATAAACCAAATGGATTTAATATTAATGATAATTGTGGAGCTATGCACCCTGAAAATGTTGCTAAAATGGTAAAAGAGTATAGAGCTGATATTGGACTTGCACTTGATGGAGATGCTGATAGATTAGTTGTTGTAGATGAAAAAGGTGAGATTGTTGATGGAGATAAACTTCTTGGAGCAATTGCTGTATATTTAAAAGGTGAAAAACTTTTAAAAGGTGATTCTATTGTTGCAACTGTTATGTCAAACAAAGCTTTAGAAGATTATTTACAAAACCATAAAATTAAACTTTTAAGAAGCAATGTCGGAGATAAATATGTTCTTGAACAACTAAAAGAGAATAGTTTAAATTTTGGAGGAGAGCAAAGTGGGCATATTATCTATACAGACGCTGCAAAAACAGGAGATGGAGTTGCATCTGCACTTTTAGTTCTTGCTATGATTTTAAGATCTAAGAAAAAAGCAAGTGAGGCTTTAAACTGTTTTGAACTATATCCACAAATTTTGCATAATATGAAAGTAAATGAAAAAGTGCCTTTAGAAAAAATTGCAGGTCTTGAAGAACTTTTAAAACCAATTAGAGAAAAAGGAATTAGAGATTTAATTAGATACTCAGGAACTGAGAATAAAATAAGACTTCTACTTGAAGGAAAAAATAGTAAAGAAGTTGATAAATCTATGGATTTACTAATAGAATTTTTCAAAAAAGCTTTATAAAATATGAGAAAAGAGATTAAATTAGCACTAATTATATTTATTTCAATTTTTATAATTGACCAAGTTGTAAAATATGGCTTTGCCGTTTTAGGTTGGGATGCAGATGGATCAATTATGAGTCTAAAACTTGCATATAATTATGGTGTTGCTTTTTCTATGTTCTCTTTTTTGGCTGAGTATTTAAAATATATTCAGCTTTTTATAGTTTTAATAGGAACTATATATCTATTTAAAAACAAAGAGATTTTTTATAAATACTATATACCAATTGCACTTTTATATGCAGGTGGATTATCAAATATCT
Organism: uncultured Aliarcobacter sp.; assembly: GCA_947629065.1. Classification (GTDB taxonomy): domain Bacteria; phylum Campylobacterota; class Campylobacteria; order Campylobacterales; family Arcobacteraceae; genus Aliarcobacter. Next base: position 13,729 of record CANRCH010000019.1, on the reverse strand, counting down.
TAGATAGATTTACTTATGGTGCTGTGGTTGATTACTTCTATTGGCACTATATGTTTGAGTTTGCAATATTTAATTTTGCAGATGTGATGATAGATTTAGCAGTTGTAATAATAATTTATATGCAAATAGTTGAGAGTAGAAAAGAAAAAAAGCTAAAAGAAAAAGCTTAAATAGTTTTAGATATAATCTTCACAAAATTTAAAAATAATAATAAACTAGGAAAAAATATGGGTCAAACAATTACAGAAAAAATATTTAGTGAACATGTAGGAAAGAAAGTTTTTGCAGGAGAGATTGTAAGAAGTCCAATAGATATGGTTATTGGAAATGATATTACAACACCAATTTCTATTAAAGCTTTTGAAGATGGTGGTTTTGAAAAACTAGCAAATCCAGATGGTTTTGCAATAGTTCTAGATCACTTTATTCCAGCAAAAGATATTGCAAGTGCAAATCAAGCAAAAATTTCAAGAGATTTCGCTGCAAAACATGATCTTAAAAACTTCTTTGATGAAAAAGATATGGGAATTGAGCACGCACTTTTACCAGAAAAAGGTCTTGTATTACCAGGAGATGTAATTATTGGAGCAGATAGCCACACATGTACACATGGTGCTTTAGGAGCATTTAGTACAGGTATGGGAAGTACAGATATATCTTTTGGAATGATTACAGGTGGAAACTGGTTTAAAGTTCCTGAATCAATTAAAGTTGTATTCAAAGGAAAACCAAAAGAGTATGTAACAGGAAAAGATTTAATCCTAGAAATTATTAGAATTCTTGGGGTTGATGGTGCATTATATAAAGCTTTAGAGTTTACAGGAGATACAATCCAATATTTAAGTATGGATGATAGATTCTCTTTATGTAATATGGCTATTGAAGCAGGGGCTAAAAATGGAATTGTTGCATATGATGAAACTACAAAAGAGTTTTTAGATAAAGTTGCAGCTGATAATAATGGATTAAGAGCTGAACCAAAAATTCACTATAGTGATGATGATGCTGTATATAGTCAAGTTTTAGAAATAGATGTTGAAAAACTAGAACCTGTAATTGCTTATCCATATTTACCATCAAATGGTCACTCAGTTTCACAAGCTGTTGCTGACAATATTAAAGTAGATCAAGTATTTATTGGAAGCTGTACAAATGGAAGATTAAGTGACTTTAAAGTGGCTGCTGAAATTTTGGAGGGTAAAAAGGTTGCTAGACACACAAGATTAATTCTTACTCCTGGAACACAAAAAATTCTAAGAGATGCTACAAAACTAGGATATATCGATATTTTAGTAGATGCTGGTGCAGTTGTATCAAATCCTACATGTGGAGCATGTTTAGGTGGATATATGGGAATTTTAGGAGATGGAGAGGTGTGTATTTCTACTACAAATAGAAACTTCGTTGGAAGAATGGGAAGTAGAAGTTCTAAAATCTATTTAGCAAATAGTGCTGTTGCAGCTGCTAGTGCAATAAGTGGATATATCACAGATCCTAGAAGCTTATAATGATTTTTGAACCATTTAAAATACCTTGCATTATTTTAAGTGGCGGTAAAAGTCAAAGAATGGGAGAAGATAAATCTCTTCTTCCATTTTCTACATATACTTCTTTAATAGAGTTTCAATACAGAAGATTAAAACCTTATTTTAGTGATATTTTTATATCAAGTAAAGTTGATAAGTTTCCTTTTTTAGATGATAAATCAAAAATAGTTTTTGATGAAAACAAAGAGGTTTTTTCTCCAATTTTAGCACTTTATACAATTTTACAAAAATTTGATGAGGTGTTTATAATAACTGTTGATACCCCTTTTGTAAGTATTGAAACCATTGAAAAACTAGTAAAATCTTCAAACTCTTATGATATTACAATAGCACAAACTTCTAATAGAACTCACAACCTTTGTGGAGTATTTAAAAACTCTTGTTTAGAAAATATTAAGTATATGATAGAAAATGATATTCATAAGATAAACTACTTAATAAAAAACTCTAATTATAAGATAATTGAATGTAAAAATGAAGATGAATTCTTAAATATAAATGAACAAAGTGACTACAAAAAGGCACTTTTATATAATAATAATTTATCAAATATATAATCAAAACAAATACTGTAATAAGTCAAATATAATAACTTTTTAGATATCCTAATCTTATTTTGTAAAAATTTTTAAAAAGGGTTAGCATGAGTAAAAAAGAGTTAGAACAAGCTTTAGAAATATTTGATAGTGAAATCAAAAAGGCTGGTATTTCAAGAAGAGATGCCTTTAAACTTGCAGGTCTTGGAGGGGCAGCATTTTTAACAAGCGGTAGCCAAGCCGAAGCTGCAACAGTAGCAAAAGCTAGTGAAGCAAAAGGTAAAATTTTAATTGTTGGTGGAGGACTTGCAGGAGTTTCAACAGCAGCAAGACTTTCAAATTCTTTATCAAACCCAGATATTACAATCATTGAACCAAATGAAAAATCAGTATCTTATCAACCTGCAACTACACTTTTAGCATCAGGTGTATATAAATCAAAAGATGAACTACTTTATGATACAAAAGATTTTATGCCAAAAGGTGTTAAATGGATAAAAAGCAAAGCTGTAGAGTTTGAACCTGATAGTAATAAAATCAAACTAGAAAATGGTGAAGTTGTAGATTATGATTATTTAATAGTTGCAGCTGGAATAGTTCTTGATTTTGGACAAATCAAAGGTCTTGAAGAAGTAGGAGATGCATACAGTGTTGGAGATGCAAGTAAAATCTTAAAAGCATTTGGAGATAGTGGAGTAACTTCTGTTTATAATATTGATACTGCTGAACATATGTGGAAAGAGACACAAAAATTTATTGAAGAGGCAAAAAAAGGTACAAAATTAAGAGGTGTATTTACAGCACCAGCAACTGCAGTAAAATGTGGTGGAGCACCAAAAAAAGTTATGTATCTTGTAAACTCAAGATTAAATGAAGCAGGTGCAAGAACGAATGTTGATTTATCGTATTATGATGATGGTGGAAAACTTTTTGGAGTTAAAGATTATGCAGATGCTATTGAAAAACAGTTTATTGCAAGAGATATGAAATGGAATTTCAATCACAATCTAATTGAAGTTGATATTGCAAATAAAACAGCTATTTTTGATAAACATTGGGAAGAAAAAGGTGAGTATGACCCTGATTTAGAAGAGCATGAAATTCTTAAGAAACATCAAAAAGTTGAAGTTCCATTTAACTTTCTACATATAACTCCACCACAAAAAGCACCAGATGAGATTGGAAATTCTCCAATTGGTTCTGAAAAAGGTTGGGTTCCTGTAAATAAAGAGAGTTTACAACACGTAAAATATAAAAATATTTTTGCAATTGGTGATATTGCAGCAGTTCCAATGGGAAAAACAGGTGGAACAGTAAGAAAACAGTATAAAGTTTTAGTTGATAACTTAATATCAGTTATGGAAGGTAAAGAGCCTAAAGAGAAGTTTGAAGGTTATACTGTTTGTCCATTAATTACAGATATTGGAAAAGTTATGCTTGCAGAGTTTGACTGGAGTGCAAAACCAACACCATCATTCCCATTAGATCCAACTCAAGAGAGATGGATATGGTGGTTACTAAAAGTTTATATGCTTAAACCAATGACACAATATGGAATGTTAAGCGGTAAAGCATAATGATAAAAAAAGAGCTTAAAATCTTTATAGTAATATTTACAATATTAACTGCATTAATGCATTATAAAGAGTTTTTAAGCCATCCAATAGAACATATTTTGGCACTTTCAAGTTCGGGTGCTTATGGAATAGGAGCTATTCATCCACTATTTTTTACACTTATAGTATATTTAGTAGTATTAGTTCCTAGAATGATTTTAAAACTATTCAAAAAAAAGGCTTAGATATGAAAAGAATTTTTACAAGTATTGCAGTTGCTACACTTTTAAGTGTAACATCTCTTAGTGCAAAAGAAGTTATTAATAAACCAACTCCTGAAATTATGGAATTAATTGTTAAAAACAAATTAGAACAAGTTGATTACTCTTATGTAAAAAAAGCTGTTGGAATTGGGAATAGAGGTGCAACAGAAGCTATTTTAATTGATGCTAGACCAGAAGGAAAATATATAAAAGGTACAATTCCATCAAGTTTAAATATTACTGATAGTAAATTTGCAGATAACTATAAGCAAATAGAAAATCTTGATAAAAGCAAAGAGTTAATAGTGTTTTGTGCAGGTTATACTTGTGAAAAAAGCCCAATTGTTGCAAAAATGCTAAAAGACAAAGGTCATAAAAATGTAAAAATATATAGTGGTGGAGAGCCTGAATGGGCTAGTAAAAACTATATAGAAATAGGAACAGCTGTTATGAAATCTTATTTGGAAAATAACAGTGCACTTCTTGTAGATGCAAGACCACATGTAAAATTTATGAAAGAGACAATTTTAGGAAGTATTTCTGTAGTTGATACAAAAGCAGATGAATTAATGGGAAGATTTCCATCAAATAAAGATGAAAAAATTGTAACATTTTGTGAAGGTTACTCTTGTGAAAAATCAAATATCCTTGCAGCAAAACTAATAGAAAATGGATACAAAAATGTATATGTTTACGCAGGTGGAGTTCCTGAATGGAAAAAAGAGAACCTTCCAACAACTCTTGGTGCTAAAAAAGTAGAAGATAAACCAAAAGAGCAAAAAAAAGAGTTTACAAATAATGGTGTAAAACTAGGAAGTGATGAAGGAACTGTTGATGGAGAGTGGTTAAAAGCACTTATTATTGAAAACAAAGTTCCTGAATATATTCAAATTGTAAATGTTTTAAGTCCAAAAGATTATGAAAAAGGACATATTGCTGGAAGCATAAATATTCAAGCAGATAAATTAAAACCACAAGAACTTTTTGAAAAATTACCAAAAGATAAAACTGTAATTTTTCATTGTAGTGCGGGTTCTAGATCTCTTGAAGCTTGGACTGATTTAAAAAAAGCTGGAATTGATGTATCAGAAATACTATATTTTGATGCAAATATTGTTTGTGATGGAAAAACTTGCGAAATAGAAGTAAATGAGCCTTTAGAGTAAGGCTTATTTACCAAAACTAACAGTATAATCTTTTTAAAAAATTATTTTAAAGAGATTATATTGAACTTACCACTAGAAATATACGCAATTTTTGCGGGATTTATTATTATTTTAAGCGTCTTTGCTAGTAAAATATCAGAAAAATTTGGAATACCTGTTTTAGTTGGATTTTTATTTATTGGAATGTTAGCTGGAAGTGAAGGGCTTCTTGGAATATCTTTTAATGATCCAAAATTAGCACAAACTATTGGAACTATTGCTTTGGTTTTTATTCTTTTTACAGGTGGATTGGATACTTTATATAAGTCTATAAAACCAGTTCTTAAAGAGGGGCTAATTCTAGCAACTGTAGGAGTTTTTCTAACTGCAATTATAACAGCTGCCTTTGCACACTATTTTTTAAATATACCACTATTTGATTCACTTCTAATTGGAGCAATTGTATCTTCAACAGATGCTGCTGCTGTTTTTGCAATATTTAGAGCAAAAAGTATAAATGTAAGTCCAAAATTAAAATCACTTTTAGAACTAGAATCAGGTAGTAATGACCCAATGGCAATTTTTTTAACAATATCAATTCTACAAATAATAGCAATGCCAGAAGCTATTAGTATAAAAGAGTGGATAGTTGATTTCTTTTTACAATTTATTTTAGGTGCACTTTTAGGATATGTTTTTGGTATTTTAATGCCAAGGATTTTTAATAGATTAAATCTTGACCACTATGGATTATATGTAGTATTTAGTATTGCTTGGCTTTGGTTGATTTTTGGATTAACTTCTCTTGTAGGTGGAAATGGATTTTTAGCAGTTTATATTGCAGGAATTGTAATAAATTCAAGAAAGTTTGTTCATAAAAATAACTTAATAGCTTTTTATGATGGTGTTTCTTGGTTGATGCAAATTTTTGTTTTTGTTACTTTAGGACTTTTAGTAAATCCATCAGAACTTCAATATACAGCATTTCCTGCACTTCTAATTGCTTTATGGATAATGGTTATTGCAAGACCAGCAAGTATTTTTATATCACTTATATTTAACAAAATAGGGCTTAGAGAAAAAGTATTTATATCTTGGGTTGGATTAAGAGGTGCTGTTCCAATTATTTTAGCAACATATCCATTTATTTATGATGTAAAAAATGCACTTTTGATTTTTAATGTTGTATTTTTTATAGTTCTTTTTTCAATTATTATTCAAGGTACATCTTTAGCACCAGTTTCAAGATGGTTAAAAGTTGCACTACCAAATATTGAAGATAAAACAAGAGAGTTAAATTCAGCACTTTTACCACAAACTTTAAAAGAGTTCTCTTTGGATGAAAAGAGTTATATAGTAGATAAAAACTTATCAGAGCTTAATATTCCAGATAATTTTTTCATACTTTTAGTAAAAAGGGATAATAGATATTTCAAACCAACAGGAACAACAGTTTTTTCTTCAAATGATACTTTAGTTGTTCAGTGTGAAGATGTAAATAAATTAAATGTTGTCTTAAAGTATTTAAGCTTTGGTGAGAGTTTAGGCAATAAAAAAAGGGAGGAGTTTTAAACTCTTCCCTTTTTAAAATATTTGCAAATTTATTATTTAAGAGCTGCTTTAGCAGTAGTTACTAAAGATGCAAATGCAGCTGAATCATTCATAGCAAAATCTGCTAAGATTTTTCTATCTAAATCAATATTTGCTAATCTAAGACCATTTATAAATCTTGAGTAGTTAATATCATTTAATCTACAAGCTGCATTAATTCTTATAATCCATAGCTTTCTAATATCTCTTTTTTTCTGTCTTCTATCTCTGTATGCGTATACAAGACTTCTTTCTAATTGTTCTTTTGCTTTTCTAAAGTGTTTGCTTCTTCCGCTGAAAAACCCTCTAGCTAGTTTTAATACTTTTTTGTGTCTTCTTCTTCTTACAACACCAGTTTTTACTCTTGGCATATTTTTCCTTTCTTTACCGTTATTTTTTAATAAGGTGTCGGCTTAACCGAACTTGTCCATTTTAAATGGAGGGACAAAATTACTATAAAATAGTAATTACGCTAAACATAAACTTGAAAGAACACCATAATTATCTGAACTATGTACAGTTTGTGGTCCTCTTAAATTTCTTTTTCTTTTTTGAGTTTTTTTAGTTAAAATGTGGCTTCTAAAAGCAGAACCTCTTTTGATAGTTCCATTTTTCTTTACTTTGAATCTTTTAACAGCACCTTTAACGCTTTTCATTTTTGGCATAAAGAAATCCTTTCCTAATAAATTTGCATTTTCATAGTGAAAAAGTTTTGGATTATATCTAAAATAAAATTAGGTATTGATTAAATTTTTTGTAGGATTTTAAAAAGTAATAAAAGAGGATAAGCCTCTTTTATTAAAAAATGTAGATTAATCTTTTTTTGGAGTTACAAGAAGATTTACATATCTTCCTTCAAGTTTTGGATCTTTATCTTTATTTGCAATATCTTCAACTTTTTCCCAAACTTTATTTAGAACTTCAACACCAGCTTCAGGAGTTGCCATCTCTCTACCTTTTAGAAAAACTCTGAATCTTACATGGTTACCTTCTTCTAAAAACTCTCTTGCGTGTTTTACTTTGTAAGCAACATCATTTTCAGCAATTTTTACAGAAAGTTTAATCTCTTTTACAACGATTACTTTTTGATTTTTCTTTGCTTCTTTTTTTCTTTTTTCTTGTTGATATTTAAACTTGCTATAGTCCATAATTTTTGCAACAGGAGGATTTGCATCAGGTGCAATTAATACTAGGTCAAGTCCAGCTTCATCAGCAAGAGTTAAAGCTTGTGATGTAGGAATAATTCCATAATTCTCACCATCATCACTTGTACATCTTAGCTCTTTTGCTGTAATGTCCTCATTCATTATTACATCTGATTTTCTATTGTCTCTACTCAAATTCTACTCTCCTTTTTGATATTATTTAAAAGTTCAAAGAACTCTTCTTTTGTTAAATTTGATTGCTCTCTTTTTCTTCTATCTCTTAGTGCAACTTTAGAGTTTGCAACTTCTTCATCTCCAATAACAACTATCATTGGAACTCTTTGTTTTTCAGCCATTCTAATTCTCTTATTTAGACTCTCATTCATATCATATATTTTTGAATCAATGTCATTTTCAATTAGCTCTTTTTGTAGCTCTTTTGCATAAGCCGTATGTGGTTCAGCAATAGGAACAAAAATAACTTGTGTTGGTGCAATAGCAAATGGGAACTCTCCAGCACAGTGTTCTGTTAAAATTCCAATAAATCTTTCAAAAGAACCTAATATTGCTCTATGAATCATAACAGGTTGCTCTTTTTCACCCTTTTCATTAATATAATTAATATTAAATCTTGAAGGTAAGTTCATATCAATTTGTACAGTTCCACATTGCCATTTTCTACCAATTGCATCAAGAATTTTTATATCAATTTTTGGACCATAAAATGCTCCTCCACCCTCATCAATACCATAAGAGATATTTTTTTCATCAAGTGCATCCATAATTGCTTTTGTTGTTTTTTCCCAGAAAATATCATCACCAATTGCTTTTTCTGGTTTTGTAGAAACTTCAATCTCATATTTAAAATCAAATAGTTTTAGAAGACTATCAACAAACTCTAAAACTTCAAAAATTACATCTTTTACTTGATTTTGTGTACAAAATATATGTGCATCATCTTGAGTAAACTCTCTTACTCTAAAAAGTCCATGCATTGCACCACTTAATTCGTGTCTATGTACAACTCCATATTCAAAATATTTTAAAGGTAACTCTTTGTATGAAACTAAATCATTATCAAAAATTTGAATATGACCTACACAGTTCATAGGTTTTATTCCATACTCTTGATCATCAATAGTTGTAAAATACATATTCTCTTTGTAGTTTGCATAGTGACCTGAAATTTTCCACATCTCAGCTTTTAAAATCTCAGGTCCCCTTACAGGTTCATAACCTCTAACTCTATGTGCTTTATATAAAATGTGCTCTAGCTTACTTCTTAGCCTTGCTCCATTTGGAAGCCAAAGTGGAAGACCAGCTCCAACATCGTCATTAAAAGTAAATAGTTCTAACTCAGTTCCAAGCTTTCTATGGTCTCTTTTTTTTGCTTCTTCAAGCATAGTTATATATTCATTTAAAGATTTTTTATCAAAAAATGAGATCCCATAAATTCTTGTAATCATCTCATTTTTTTCATCTCCACCTAAATATGCACCAGCAACTCGTGTAAGTTTAAAACTTCTTATCATTCTAGTGTTTGGTAAGTGAGGACCTCGACATAAATCTTTAAAATCACCTTGTTTATAAACTGTAATTACATCATCTGTAATATTTTTTAAAACAGCTTGTTTTAACTCATCGTTTTTAAACTCTTCATAAAACTCATCTCTAGTTGTTTCATGCCTAGTAATAGGAAGTCTTCTATCAGCTAGTTCTTTCATTTTCTTTTCAATTGTTGGTAAATCATCTTCACTGATTTTACTATCTACTTTGAAATCGTAGTAAAAACCTTCATTTACAACTGGACCAACAAAGAATTTTGCTTCAGGATATAGTTCTTTTATAGCTTGTGCCATAAGGTGTGCTGTTGAGTGTCTTAAGATTTCTAAAGATTCGGGCGAATCATCGGCTTTAATTGTATCTCCACTAATATTTAAAGCCTCTGCAGTTTGAAGGTCATATATTTGACCGTCGTTTAATACTCCAATAGGTTCCAAAAAATTCCTTTTTTTCAAAAAATTAAAATTAAATTTATACATTTTACCCAAATAAATCTTAATTAGCTAGAAATATGTTTGTTTTTAAAATTATTTTGTTACAATTTAGAATGATTTTAAATATATCTAAAATAAAAACTGAAAGTTTGTTACTTTTTTGTAAAGATTTAATCTCTTCATATATTGATAATGATTCAATAGATTATGGAGTTGATAAAGGTATTGTAGTTGAATTTGACGAAATAAGTAGACAAATTTTAACTGAAATTAAAAAAGTAACTTTCAAAGATGAATATTATTTAAAAAATAGAAATCACTACCGTATAAAAGCTGTTTTAAACTGCTACAACTACTTAAATAGTGAAATATCAAAAATGCTAAGACAAAATGAAGCAATAAACCCTTCAATGCTATATTTTTCACTTCTTACACTTTGGTTTAAAGAGTTAAATAAAGAGAGTTCTTCCAAAGAGTATATATTCTTTTTACTATATCCATATACAAATATTTATGATAAATTATTAATAAAAATAAAAAATCCAGAGTTTAAAGAGTTAAATATAAAAATGATTGAATTAGCAGAAAATTTAATAGAGAGATTTGATAAAGTAAAATTATAAATAGGGAATAGTTCCCTATTTATATGAGATGATTAACAAGCAGGAACGTTTCCTGAATCACTTGCAAACTCTATTGAGAAATCCATAACATGGTCAATTAAAGACTCTTTTATATCTCCAGCTTTTACATTTGGACAAATTTTCATAATTTCAGCTTCACCTTGTCCATTTGCTTTAATCTCTCTCCACTCATCTTGAGTATGTTTAAGAGCAAATTTTGCACCATCCATTCCACAAGGATCTTTTAAAAATTTAATAAATGCTTTTTGTCCTTTTGTAACATCTGCACTCGCAACAGTTGAAGCTAGTCCTAAAGCCAAAGTACTAGCAGCTAATATTTTCAGTAATTTCATAATAATCATCCTTTAAAAATAAGTTTAGCTATAATTATATCTTTAGGATATAAATATATTCTGAAAATAGTTTATTTAAAAAGAGTGAAAAGATTGTGAAATACTATTTATTAAAAGCAATTACAGAATATTTGAAGCAGAACTGTGATTTTATCAAGTATATAAGAAGAATACAGAACAATACAATTATAATAGAATTTAATAATCAGAATATAATATATTTTGATTTAAGTAAAGGAAATTCATCAATATTTAAATCAAAAGAACAGATTTTGGCAAAAAGAGATTTTAATGCCCCATTCGATGTTGTACTTCAAAAAAGATTTATAAATGCAAAAATTGAAGATATATATCTACATAATGATGACAAAATTCTTAGAATTAAAACTATAAATCAATCAAGTTATAAAAAAATAACTACAACATTGCAGTTAGAATTTACAGGAAAATATACAAATATTATAATCTTAGATGAACAAGGGATAGTTTTAGAAGCCTTAAGACATATTGATGAAGAGTCATCTTCAAGAGTTGTGAAAGTTGGACATAAACTTGATGAATTAGCAAAAATTGATATAGTTTTTAAGATGGAAAAAATAGATTGTGTTGAAACTATTTTATATGATGTTTTTGAAAATAAAGAGAAAAAAAGCTTAGAAGATATAAAAAAACAAAAAATAATTAGTTTGGAAAAAAAGCAAAAAGATTTAGAAAAAACTATAGAAAATCTTCCAAAAAAAGAGGAGCTTGAAAAAGAATCAGAAGATTTTTATCTAAAAGCAAATCTTCTTCTATCTTCACTTCATGAGATAAAACCTTATCAAAAAAGCTTCGTAACAGTTGATTATGAAGGAAATGCTATTGAAATTGATTTAAAAAATGCATCAAATATAAATATTTTTGTAGATGAACTTTTTACAAAAGCAAAAAGAGCAAAGCAAAAATCAATAAATATTAAAATAGAAAAAATAAATCTTGAAGAGAAATTGGAGTTTATAAAAAGATTGATTGTAAATCTAGAACAGGCAAAAACTATTGATGAGTGTGAGTTCTTGTTGCCAAAAAAAGATAGAAATCAAACAAAAACAAAAAAGAGTAAAAATTATGAGAGTTTTTACTTTGAAGGCTTTAAAATAATGCTAGGAAGTAATGAAAGAGAGAATATTTATCTGCTTGAAAACTCAAAAGCTAGTGATTTTTGGTTTCATTTAAAGGATAGACCATCATCTCATGTGATTGTACAAAATAGTAAAAAAGAGATTCCCAAAAGTGTAATTGAACAAGCTGCTAAAATTTGTGCAAAATTTAGTGTGGACTTTGGTGGAACTTATGAAGTTGATTATACACAAAGAAGAAATGTCAAAATTCAACATGGTGCAAATGTTCTATATAATCCATATACAACAATAAAAATTCACATATAATAAAAAATTAACTAAAAAATCTAAGTATATTTCTATATTGTTTTAATTAAGATTTTGTTATTATTTACACAAAATTTAATATTTGTAAAGGAAAAACATGAAAAAAATAATAAATTGGCTACTTGTTTCTGCTTTTTTTATTATAGCTGCTGGATGTTCATCTGGTAAAGGAGGGCAATTAACGCCTGCAATGGAAGGGAAATTATATACTCAGGTAAATATGTGGACAGAAAAAGATCAGATTTTGGCTACAAACTATCAAAGAGGAGCTTTTATTCCTGTAAATAGTGAAGTTTCAATTGTATCATATTCATCAAAAGTAATTAAATTTAAAATAGTTGGTAGTGAACAAGTTATTTCACTTATTAATGTTCCAAAGCATACAAATTTGACAATAGATCAAATTTTTAATCAAACATTTTCTAAAACAAAACTAAATATGAACTCTTTTTCAGCAAAAGCTAAAAAAGCTATACTATCTGGAAGATTAGAAACTGGAATGACAAAGGCTGAAGTAATAGCTGCAAGAGGTTATCCTCCACAAATAGGGACATTTTCTTTAGATTCAAATACTTGGAAATATTGGCAAAATAGATTTGTAACAAGAGATGTAAATTTTGATAAAGGTAAAGTAACTGGCTTAGTTGGTTGGGGAACTGGAAATAACTAAGTTATAAAAGAGGTAAACCTCTTTTATAATATTAAATATAGGGTAAATAATTGAAAAAAAAAATCTTAGTAATATCATATTCACAAACAGGACAATTAAATAGTTTAGTTGAGAATTTCACGAAGCCTTTAGAAGATAGTGGAAATTTTGAATTAATATTTAAAAATATAAAGCCAAAAAAACAATTTCCTTTTCCATGGGGATTTATAGAATTTATGGATACTTTTCCAGAATCTGTCTATATGGTATCTTGTGAACTTGAAGAGATAAAAGATGATGAAAATGATTATGATTTGATTGTTTTAGCTTATACTGTTTGGTTTTTATCTCCATCTTTGCCTATTAGCTCTTTTTTACAAAGTGCTTATGCAAAAAAGAAGTTTAATAATAAACCTGTAATTACATTAATAGGCTGTAGAAACATGTGGATTATGGCTCAAGAAAAAGTAAAAAAACTAATTGAAAAATTAAATGCAACATTAATTGATAATGTAGTTTTAATTGATAAAGGAAACTCTTTTGAGACATTTATTACAACACCTAGATGGATGTTAAGTGGTAAAAAAGATAGTTTTTGGGGACTTTCAAGTGCTGGAATAGCAAAAAATGAGATAGTTAAATCACAAAGATTCGGAAGAGCTCTTGTAAAAGCTTTAAATGAAAATAAAGAGAAAAATAATAGTAGTTTATTACAGGGATTAGAAGCTGTAGAAGTAGATGTAAAATTAATAAAAAGTGAGAAAATAGGGCATAAGAGCTTTTTAATTTGGGGAAAACTTATACGAAAAATGGGGCAAAAAGGGGATAAGAAACGACAAATTGCTGTATTTCTCTATATGTTATTTTTAATACTTATGATTTTAACAGTTGTTCCGATTAA
>CANRCH010000018.1 GCA_947629065.1 uncultured Aliarcobacter sp. | reverse complement strand
AATAAAAATTGCAGATAGGGCAAAATTTAAAGAGTTTGAATCAAAAGAGATAGAAGATATTGATTTAGTATTTAGAGTTTCAAAACTAAAAAATGATCACATTAGATTTAAGCTTGTAAACTTTGATAAAGTTGGTGGAAGTGTAAAAACTCCTTGGACTGTAACAAAACCAACAGAGTGTGATTTAGGTAAATGGTTAGCAGAACAAGAGCTTAAAGGTGCAGCATTTACAAAAACACAAAACTGGAAAAACTTAAAAATAAATCATGATAAAGTGCATAATAGTGTACAAGAGTATATAAATGAAGATTGTAAAAATAGTGTAGATAGCGAACTATTAAATAAGCTTTCAAAAGAGCTTGATGTTGCTACATTTGAAGTATTTAAATCTTTAGATCAATTAAAAAAAGATAATGTAATTGAAGCAAGAGTAGTTGAAAATAGAGCTGAAATTAAACAAGAAACTAAATCTTCAAATACAAAAAACAGTTCTCAAAAAGAGATAAAAAAACCAATTACTTCAAATATAAATGAAGATGAGTGGGAAAGCTTTTAAAAGCTTTTCTACTTCTTGCAAAAACTACAATAAAAAATATTTCAAATCTTTAATCATAAACTAGCTATAATATATACCTTAAAATATATTTAATAATTATTTAATAAAAGAAAATCAAAGGAATTTTATATGAGTAAGCAAAAAGTAGAATTGCTTAGCCCTGCTGGAAATTTAGAGAAATTAAAAATTGCTATAAAATATGGAGCAGATGCTGTATATGGTGGTGTTAGTCACTTTAGTTTAAGAATCAGAGCTGGAAAAGAGTTTACATTTGAAACATTTAAAGAGGGAATTGATTATGCCCACGCAAGAGGAAAAAAAGTTTATGCCACAATAAATGGGTTCCCTTTTAACTCTCAAATTGAGTTATTAAAAAAACATATTATTGCAATGGCTGAGTTAAAACCAGATGCATTTATAGTTGCAGCCCCTGGAGTTGTAAGACTTTGTAGAGAGTTGGCCCCAGAAATTGATATTCACTTATCAACTCAAGCAAATGTTTTAAACTACCTTGATGCTCAAGTTTTTTGGGATATGGGAGTAAAAAGAATAGTAGTTGCAAGAGAGATATCCTTAAAAGATGTTGTAGAGATTAAAAAACATTTACCTGATATGGAAATAGAGATTTTCGTGCATGGATCTATGTGTTTTGCATATAGTGGAAGATGTTTAATAAGTGCTGTACAAATGGGAAGAGTTCCTAATCGTGGTTCTTGTGCAAATGATTGTAGATTTGAATATACTTTATATGCTGGAAATGATGAACATGGAAGTTTGTTTAGACTTGAAGAAGATCCAGGTGTTGGAACATATATTTTTAACTCAAAAGATATGAACTTAGCATCTCACATAAAAGAGATTTTGGATAGTGGTGCAGTTGATAGTTTAAAAATTGAAGGAAGAACAAAATCTCCATATTATGCTGCAGTTACAGCAAAAGCTTATAGAGAAGCAATTGATGACTATGAAAATGGAATTTTTGAAGCAGACAAATATCAAAAAGAGCTTCATACTACAAAAAATAGAGGTTTTACAGATGCTTATTTAGTACATAGACCATTTGAAAAAACTGATTCACAAAATCATGATTATGCACTAAGTAAAGGAAGTTACGAAGTAACAGGACTTGTTACAGAGGATGAAAATCACTTTTTATGTAAATACAAAGTTTATCCAAATGAAGATATAGAGATTTTTACTCCAAAAGGTGAAGAGTTACAAACTTGTGACAACGATATAGGAAAAGTATTTTTAAAAGATGGAATTTACTATATAAATTTCAAGAAAATATTAACAGATACAAATAAAGAGCTTGAAAGTGTACATAGTGGAAATGTAAATAAAATACAACTACCTTGTTCTTTACCATATTTAACAATGTTTAGAATTGAAAATCAAGAGGAAAATTAATTAAAAATAGCCATGATATTTTTTAGAGTTACAAATAATATAAATATTAAAACAACAGATGGAACACTTGTAAAATATTTTAGGTTTAAAGCACCTGCTAGTTTGCCAAATGAGACGGTTTATCTTACAACTTATGATGATTTTGAAGATTTGAAAACAATATTTGCAAAAATAGATAAAAGTAAATATGTTCCAAAACTTCTAAATGAAGAGAATGTAAGATTAAATGAAAATTTCCCAAAAGAGCTTGGAATTTCATATAAATATGAGTTCAATAAAACTCTAAATAAAAGAGATGAAGATTTTATAGAGTTAAAAAAAGTTGATTTGTATAAGCAAATAAAGTATGTAAATAAAGATGAAGTAAAACTGGCAATTATTGGTGGATTTGGATCTAGTATTAGTAAAATAATATCATCAAGCCCAGCACTTAGAATTTTATATGAAAAATTAAGTGAAGTTTATAAAAGTGTAAAAATTGATATTTATATAAATGCTTCAAATAATAGCTATTTTACTAGAGATAAAGAACTTTATAAAACACAAGAGTATATAAATGAGATTTTACCACTTAGCTTAAATACAAAAACTTTAAGTGAGTATGATTTTTTTATAGATAATAGTGTTGATATTACAAGTTTAGTTGATTTGCCTGTAGTTGATGCATGGCTTTTTAAATTTGGAATTGATTATAAAAAACTTCCTGAAAATAAAAAATTTATAAATCTAAATATAGCTGATTTTAACATAGATGAGAAACTTGTAAATAAGATTAAAACTGCAAAAGCAAAAGGAAAACTGATTTTATATCACCCATACTCTGCAAATATTGAAAAATCAATTCCACAAAGTTTTGCAAGTGAATATTTAAAAGAGCTACTTTTAAAATATGATGACTGCACAATTGTTACAACATTACAGATTGATTCAAAAGTAAAAGGTGAAAATCTACTTGAACTTGCAGTTAATTCAAGAACAATAAATGATTTTATATATATTGTTTCATCTATGGATGAAATTATCACAACTGATACTTCAACTTTACATATAGCAGATGCTTTTATGATACCAACAGTTGCAATTTTTACAGACCCAAATTATATGAAAAAGATAAAATATTATCACTTTGTAAAGCCAATTTTTATAGAAGATAAATCTAAGAATCTATCAAAATTTATTTATGAAAATGATATTTTAACTGTAAATAAATTTGAATCTTGGAGAGAGTTAAAAGTAAAACAGATTATCAAATTATTAGAAAGTTTTTGATACAATCTTAAATTATTTAAAAAAGAAAAAGGTAAAAAATGAAATTTATATCAATTATTATGGGTAGTAAATCTGATTATGAAATTATGAAAAACTGTGCTGATACTTTTGAACAGTTTAATGTAAAATATGAGTTAATAATCTCTTCAGCACATAGAAGTCCTGAAAGAACAAAAGAGTATGTAAAAGATGCTGAAGAAAAAGGTGCTATTGCATTTATAGCAGCTGCTGGAATGGCAGCACATTTAGCTGGTGCATTAGCTGCAACAACAACAAAACCAATTATTGGAGTTCCAATGAAAGGTGGAGCAATGGATGGAATGGATGCTATGCTTTCAACTGTTCAAATGCCAGCAGGTATGCCAGTTGCTACTGTTGCACTTGGACGAGCAGGAGCAATAAATGCAGCTTATTTAGCAATGCAAATTTTAGCAATAGAAGATAAAGATTTAGCAGCAAAATTAAAAGAAGATAGAGTAATAAAAGCAAAAGCTGTTGAAACTGATTCAAAAGATATAGAAGTAATACTATAATGAAGCCAATTGCACTATTTACGCTACCAAATTGTAATTGGTGCAAAGAGGCTATAATCTACCTAAAGAGTAAAAAACTAAAATTTAATCAAATCGATTTAACAAAAGATAAAAATGCTTTAAAAGATTGTCAAAAAAGATGTTCAGGTGCACCAGTTATCTTGGTTGGAAACACTTGGATTTGTGGTTTTGACAAAAATAAATTAAATAAAGAGTTAGGAATAAAATAAAATGCTTACTTTTTCGCAAATGTTAATAAAACTTCAAGAATTTTGGGCAAATGAGGGGTGCAATATTGTACAACCTTATGATATACCTGCAGGTGCAGGAACATTCCATCCAGCGACACTTTTAAGAAGTCTTGATAGCACTCCTTGGAGCACAGCTTATGTAGCACCAAGCAGACGACCAACAGATGGAAGATATGGAGAAAATCCAAATAGGCTAGGAAGCTATTATCAATTTCAAGTTTTAATAAAACCAAGCCCTGATAATATTCAAGATTTATATTTAAAATCTTTAGAGTATTTAGGTTTAGATTTAAAAAGACATGATATTAGATTTGTAGAAGATAACTGGGAATCTCCAACTTTGGGTGCTTGGGGACTTGGTTGGGAAGTTTGGCTTGATGGAATGGAAGTTACACAGTTTACATATTTTCAACAAGTTGGAGGAATTTCTTGTGATCCAGTCGCAGTTGAAATAACTTATGGAACGGAGCGACTTGCAATGTATTTGCAAGGTGTAAATA
The DNA here is from genome assembly GCA_947629065.1 of uncultured Aliarcobacter sp. GTDB lineage: Bacteria > Campylobacterota > Campylobacteria > Campylobacterales > Arcobacteraceae > Aliarcobacter. Next base: position 12,778 of record CANRCH010000018.1, on the reverse strand, counting down.
GTGTATTTGATATTGTTTGGAATGAAAATAAGTTTGGAAAAACAACTTATGCAGATGTTCACAAAGAAGGAGAGTATCAGTTTTCAAAATATAATTTTGAAGTAGCAAATACAACAATGCTTTTCAAACATTTTGATGAATATTTTAATGAGTGTAAATCTTGTTTAGAAGCCAAACTTCCACTTCCAGCTTATGATTATTGTATGTTAGCAAGTCACACTTTTAATACTCTTGATGCAAGAAAAGCAATAAGTGTAACTCAAAGACAAAACTATATTTTAAAAGTGAGAGAATTAGCACAAGCTTGTGCTGTTATGTATAAAAGCCAAGAGCAAGATAGATTAAAAAGAGTGGGAAGATAGTAATTGAAAATAAAAGATATTTACAACTACTTAAATGAGTTATCACCTTTTGAACTTCAAGAAAAATGGGATAACTCAGGACTTCTTGTAGGAAGTATGGAAGAAGAGTTTAAACAAATCTATATTAGTTTGGATTTGGATTTAGAGTTAGTTGAAACTTTAGAGGAGAATTCACTTGTAATTACTCATCATCCACTTATTTTTAGTGGATTAAAAAGAGTAAATTATGATACATACAGCACAAAAATTTTAAAAGAGCTTATTAAAAAAGATATAAGTTTGATTTCAATGCATACAAATATTGATAAAACACATTTAAATAGATTTGTGGTTGAAGATATTTTAGATTTTAAACTATCTTCAAGTGAAGAGTTTTTAGCAAAGTGTGAAGTTGATTTGAGTTTTGAAGAGTTATTAGAAAAAGTAAGCAAAAAATTAAATTTGAAAAACTTAAAATATGTAAAAACAAAAGAAAAGATTAAAACTATAAATATCTGTACAGGTTCAGGAATGAGTCTAATTGATTTTGTAGATGCTGATTGTTTTTTAACAGGTGATATAAAATATCACGATGCAATGGAAGCAAAAGCAAGAGGAATTTGTCTTATTGACATAAGGCATTATGAGAGTGAAAAGTATTTTAATATTCTTTTAGAGGGACTTTTAAAAGAGTATTTGAAAAAAAATAAATTAAAAGCTATAATTACAGCTTCAAAAAATCCATTTGAGTTTTTTATAGAAGGAGAAAAGTTTGAATAAATATTTACAGGATTTAGTATCGCTATCAAAGTACGATACAGCCATTAGTCAATTTGAGCCAAAGATTGAAAAAGAGAAGATGAAACTAGCAACTTTTGTTGAAATTGCAGAGTCAATTAAAACTTCAATTAATACAGTTTATCTTGAGATTGATGAATTAAAATCAAAAAGAACAAAAAATAATATTCATCTTAGTGAGTTAAAAACTAAGTTAGATAATATTGCAAGTAAAAATAAAGATATAACAACTGAAAAAGAGTTAAAAGCTTTACAACTTGAAGAAGAGATAGCAAAAGAACAAATTAGTTTTGCAAATGAAGAGATTGAAAGATTAGAGAAACTTACAGTTGCAAAAGAAGAGAAACTAAAAGAGCTTCAAGAGAAATTAAAAACTGAAGAAGAAGATATAAAAGAGATTAAAGTAGTTGTTGAAGAGGCTATTTTAAATATAGATAAAGAGAGAAATGAAGTTTATGCAAAAAGAAGTGAACTTTTAACTCAATTTGACAATAAAGTATTAACTTTCTATGAAAAAATCAAAAGATGGGCAAAAGATACAGCAGTAGTTCCTGTAAAAAAACAGGCTTGTTATGGTTGTTTTATGAAAATAAATGACAAAACTTATGCTGAAGTTTTAAGAGGTGATGAGATTGTAAACTGTCTTCACTGTGGAAGAATTTTATATAAAGGTGAAGAAGAAGTATCTCAAGAAGAGGCTTAATTTGAATCTTTTTTTTAGTATATTTTACAATTTAATTCTCTTAATTGTATATATACTAGCACTTCCTGTGCTTATTTATAAGCAAAGAAATCCAAAATATAAAGATGCAATTCCTGCAAAGTTTTTTTTAAAAAATAATCCAAAGTTTTCATTTTCTGGTGTTTGGTTTCACTCTTGTTCTATGGGAGAAGTAAGAGCCATTAAACCTTTGATTGATGAGTTTAAAGATATTTCAAATCTTAGTGTTATTACAAACACAGGTTTTGAAGAGGCAAAAAAACTATCAAACAGTGTAAGATTTTTACCTTTTGAGATATTTTTACCATTTTGGACAACAAAACAGAAAGTTTTAGTAGTTATGGAAGCAGAACTTTGGTATATGCTTTTTTTAATGGCAAAAACAAAAGGTGCAAAAACTTTTCTTATAAATGCAAGAATTTCTGATAAATCATATAAATCATATTTAAGATTTAGATTTTTTTATAAAAAGATATTTGCAAATATAGATAAAGTTTTTGCACAAAGTGAAGTTGATAAAATTAGATTAATTGAACTTGGTGCCAAAAATGTAGAAGTAATTGGAAATATAAAACTAGCACAACTTCCACAAAAAAAAGAGAAGTTTAAAAAACTAGGCACAAAAGTAATAACAGCAGCAAGTACGCACGAAGGTGAAGAAGAACTAATTTTAAACTCATATAAAAAAGAGTTTGGAAAATTAATCATTGTTCCACGGCATCCAGAGAGATTTGAAAAAGTTTTTGAATTAGTTCAAAAATTTGCACAAGAAAATAGCTATAGCTTTCATAGATTTTCAAAACAAGATGATTTTTCAAGCGATATAGTGTTGGTTGATTGTATGGGAATTTTAAATGATATTTATGAAATAAGTGATATTGCAATTTTAGGTGGAGCTTTTTCAAAAATAGGTGGACACAATCCAATAGAACCAGCATTTTTTGGAAATGTAATAATAAGTGGGAAACATATATTTAATCAAAAGTCGCTTTTTTCTTGTATAGAAAACTACTATTTAATAGAAGAGTTTGAGTTAAAAAGCTATTTGAAAAATATAGAAAATTTAAAAAAACCAGTTTTAACAAAAGAGGGTTCATTTGAACCAATAATTAAGGAGATAAAAAGATGGCTGTAATGTATGAAAAAGCCTTTAAACTTCTAGCCCTGCAAGAGGGAATTTCTAAATCGAAAGCAAAAGATTTAATAGATAGAGGTTTAGTTTACGCAAGAGGTAAAAAAGTTTTAATAGCAAGAGGTGATATTAAAGTTGATACAACTTTCAAAATCAAAGATTTAGCAAAAACAAAAGTAATCTATCAAGATAAAGATATTTTAGTAGTAAATAAACCAGCATTTTTAACAGCTGATGAAGTTTCAAAAGATTATCCAGATGCAATACTTTTAAATAGACTTGACAAAGAGACAAGTGGTGTTATGATGTTTGCAAAAAATGAAGAGTTCCAAAAAAAAGCTATTAAAGAGTTTGCACAAAACAATGTTTATAAAGAGTATGTAGCTATTGTTGAGGGAAAATTTATTGAAGAGATGATGATTGATAAGCCAATTTTAACAACAAAAGATAGAGGAATGGCAAAATCAAAAATCGACAAACACGGAAAAAGTGCAAAAACAACTGTATATCCTATGTTAGTTGAGGGAAATAAATCAAAAGTAAAAGTGGTAATTGAAAGTGGAAGAACTCACCAAATTAGAGTACATCTAAACGCACTTGGGTTTCCAATAATTGGAGATGCTATTTATGGAAGATTAGCTTCAAATGTAAATAGAGTTTTACTTCATTCAAAAGTTACAAGAATTTTTGATTATGAGTTTATAGCTGAAGAACCAAAAGAGTTTAAAGTATATGACTTTAGCTAAAATTAAGCTATGAAAAAGTAAAAAGCCCAATAAATAGGCTTTTTATAAAAAGTATAAGTTAAATAAAACTTAAAAATATTGTTTATTTTAATCTATATTAAAGTAAAAATTATATAAAATCACAAGATTAAATTATGGAGAAGTATTTTGTTTGAATCAATAACAGGCTCACTTAGAGGAATAATAGGAAAAATAAGACATCAAGATGATGTTGCTTCATTAAGTAGAGCAATAGCTGAACTTAAAAAAGCATTTTTAAAAGCCGATGTTCATCATAAAACTACAAAAGAGCTATTAACAAATATTGAATTAGAGACAAAAAAAATAGGAATTGGACAAGATAACTTTACAAAAGTTTTAAAGCAAGAGCTTGAAAAAATTTTAACAGCAAATGGAAATCAAGGTTTTGTATTTGCCTCTACTCCTCCAACAGTTGTTTTAATGACAGGACTTCAAGGAAGTGGTAAAACTACAACAACTGGAAAACTTGCAAACTATTTAAAAACAAGAAAGAAAAAAGTTTTAGTAGTTGCTTGTGACTTACAAAGACTTGCAGCTGTTGAGCAGTTAAGACAAATTGCAGCTCAAATTGATGTTGAAATATATTTTGATGATGTTGAAAAAGATCCAGTAAAAATTGCACAAGCAGCTGTACAAAAAGCAAAAGCTGAACACTTTGATGTTGTTTTAGTGGATACTGCTGGAAGACTTGCTATTGATGAAGAGTTGATGGATCAGTTAAAAGATATTAAAAATGCGATAAATCCAGATGAGGTTTTTTATGTTGCAGATACTTTAACAGGACATGATGCAACTAAAACAGCAACAACATTTAAAGAAAAAATTGGAATAGATGGTGTTATTTTATCAAAATATGATGGGGATACAAAAGGTGGAGTAGCACTTAGTATCGCTTCTCAGGTTGAAGTTCCTTTAAGATTTATTGGAATTGGTGAAAAAATGCCAGATTTGGAAGTATTTATTCCAGATAGAATTGTTTCAAGACTTCTAGGACTTGGAGATATTGCAGGATTAGCTGAAAAAACAGCTAGTATTATTGATGAGAAAAAAGCAAAAGAAGTTACAAAGAAGATTAAAAAGGGTGAATTTAACTTCAATGACTTCTTAGATCAATTAGGAATGATGAGTAAACTTGGAAGTTTAAAATCAATTATTGGAATGATTCCAGGAATGTCAGCAATGGCACCAGCATTAAAAGATATGGATTTTGAAAACTCAAAAGAGATAATTAGAATTAAAGCACTAATTGGTTCAATGACTCCAAAAGAAAGAGAAAACCCAGATTTACTAAATCCTAGTAGAAAAAAGAGAATTGCACTTGGATCTGGACTTAGTGAAGTTCAAGTAAATAAAATTTTAAAGCAGTTTAAAAGTGCTTCTAAAATGGCAAAGCAACTTTCAAGCAAAGGTGGAATGAAAGGGCTTCAAAATATGATGAGTCAAATGGGACCAAATGGGATGCCAAAAATCCCTAGATAGAATTAAATAATTTAAATAGTATTGAGCTGTGAACTTATCTTTTGATGGAGTTTAGAATTCAATACTATCAATAAAAAATAAAAGGAAAAAAACATGACAGTGATTAGATTAACAAGAATGGGAAGAAACAAAAAACCATTTTACAGAATAGTTGTAACAGATTCAAGAAAAAGAAGAGATTCAGGATGGATTGAATCAATTGGTTATTTTAACCCAGTTGCAGAGCCACAAGTTCTAAAAATTGATGAAGAAAGATATAACTACTGGCTAAGTGTTGGTGCTAAACCATCTGAAAAAGTTAGCAAACTAGCTGCTAGATAATCTTAGAATAAAATATGATTACTTTATTCATTGAAAACTACGCAAAACTAATAGTTGGCGTTCCAGAAGATGTTGTTGTTAAAAAAGAGATGGTTGAAGATAATTTTGCACTAATTACAATTGAAGTAAACAGTGTTGATATTGGTAAACTAATTGGTAAAAACGGTAATATGATAAATGCTCTGAAAACTATGGCAAATGGTTGCAAAGCAAAAGATGGAATATCTTATAAAATAGAAGTAGTTACAAAATAGTGAATAATAGTATATATGTTGCTAAATTAGGAAAAGCTGTAGGTTTACAAGGTCATTTAAGGCTTTTTATGGATACAGATTTTCCTAATCAGTTTAAAACAGGTGCAGTTTTTACAACAAATAAAAGTATTGAACTTGTTGTAAAAGATTACAATATAGATAGAGAGTTGATAAGATTTGAGAACTATTTAGATATGGATAGTGCAAAAAAACTTACAAACTCAGAACTTTTTACAACAATTGAAGCTACAAAAGAGCTTTGCAATCTTGGAGAAAATGAGTTTTTCTGGTTTGATTTAGTAGCTTGTGAAGTTTATGAAAATGGTTTACTTTTAGGAAAAGTGAAAGATTTGCATAGATTTCCACTAAATGATTATCTAGAAGTTACGACATCTCAAGAGCTTGTAGCTAAAGATTTACCAAAAACATTTTTAATTCCACATATTTTTGATACATTTATTTTAAGTGTTGATATAAATACTAAAAGAATTGAAGTTAAAGACTCTTTTGATATTTTAGAAAACTCTTAATTTTAAAGCAATTTATAAAAAAGAGTGTTATCTAACACCTTTTATAAATCCACTTCCTATTACTTTATTTTTATCATAAAAAACTGCTAATTGCCCAGAGGCAACTCCAAAAGCTGGTTCTTTTAAAGTAATTGTAGCAATATTACCATCTTTGATTTTTACACTACAAGGAGTTGAAACTGCTCTATATCTTAGTTTTACTTCACAATCAAACTCATTTTTATCTATATACATATTTAAGCTATCAATAAACACTTCATTTATCTCTAAAGCTTGTTTTTTACCTACAACAATAGTGTTGTTTTTTGGATTTAGTTTTGTTACAAAGTGTGGTTCTTGAGCCCCTTTTACTGTAAATCCTCTTCTTTTTCCTATTGTATAGTGTGCATAACCTTTGTGCTTTCCTACAATATTTCCATCTTCATCTAAAACATCACCTTCAATATCAATGTTTGAGTGTTTTTTAATAACATCTGTATAAACAGTCTCTACAAAGCATATCTCTTGAGATTCATTTTTTTCTGTGATTCTTTTATATGCTACATCTATTTTTTCACCCATTTTTATAATGTCCTCTTTTTTAAATGAGTTTAAAGGAAACATCATAAAAGGAAGGGCTTCTTTTGGAACTTGAGAGAGAAAATAGCTTTGATCTTTTGTAATATCATCTGCAACATAAAAGAATTTTCCATCAGTTTTTACATAGTGTCCAGTTGCTAAAAAACTAGCACCTTGGCTTTTTGCAAAATCCATCATAGCACCAAATTTTATATTTTTATTACATTTTACACAAGGATTTGGAGTAGAACCTTCTAAATATGAGTTTACAAAATAGTTATAAATCTCTTTTGTAAATTTTTCTGTTAAATCTAAAATATGGTATTTTATACCCAAAAATTTTGAAATATCTTCAATATATTTTAGATTATTTTCGTGGTAGCCATCAGTTCTATTATGAAGTTTTAGATAAACACCTTCAACTTGAAACCCCTGTTGTTGTAGCATATATGCTGTAACTGAAGAGTCAATTCCACCACTTAAGCCAACCATTACTTTTATTTTTTTCATCTTAAACCTTATTTATAGTAAGAGATAAATCCACCACCAAGGCAATAATCACCTGAATATAAAACTAAACTTTGCCCTAAAGTTACAGCTCTTTGAGGAAAATCAAATTCAACTACAATTTTTTCATCACTTACTTCAATTACTGTACAAGCTTGTTTTTTTTGTCTATATCTTACTTGTGCCATTAATTTATCGCCAACTTTAGGTGGAGTTTCTAATACAAAGTGCATCTGTTTTGCTTCAACAATTCTACTCATAAGTAATGGATGATTTGTATCTTGAACTATTGTTAAAGTATTATTTACTACATCTTTTGCTGCTACAAACCAAGGTTTGTGAGTATTGTTTTCACTTTCGTTATTTTTAATTCCACCAAGACCTATACCTTTTCTTTGACCCAGTGTGTAGCAAACTAAGCCTTTGTGTTGTCCTAAAACTTTTCCGTTTTCATCTATAATATCGCCTGGAATTGCTTTTAAGTGTTGTGTGATAAACTCATCAAATTTTTGATTACCAATAAAACAAATTCCTGTGCTATCTTTTTTATCGCTAACTGGAAGATTATTAGCACGTGCAATTTCTCTAACCTCTTTTTTTGTTAAATCCCCAAGAGGAAACATAGCATGTGAAAGCTGTTCGCTTGAAAGTGCATGTAAAAAATAGCTTTGATCTTTTGAACTATCTTTTGGAGTATCTAGCACAAAATGGTCATTGTATTTTGCAATTTTTGCATAATGTCCAGTTGCAATCATATCTGCACCCATATTTTTTGCTTCATTTAAAAATACATTAAATTTTATTTCTCTATTACATAAAATATCTGGATTTGGTGTTAAACCTTTTTCTAATCCTTCTAGAAATACATCAAAAACTCTATTTCTATACTCTTGTACAAAATCTTTTCCAATTACTTCAATTCCAATTAAAGCACCAACTTTTTTTGCATCTTCAAACTCTATACGATTTGGACACTGGCTTCCTTTTATACCATATTCCCAATTTCGCATAAATAATCCAACAACATCGTAACCTTGTTGTTTTAACAATAGTGCTGTAACAGATGAATCAACTCCACCTGACATACCTACAACTACCTTTTTATTTTTATTCATTTCTTTTACCTTTAAAAACTTTAAAACTTTTTTCAAAACTGTACTTGCATCAATTTAGTTTTTTGCATATATTTTAAAGGAATAATCACGGACTCTCTGTTTGCCCAGTTTTTATGTGGAATAATTAAGTTTTGTTTATTGATTTTTCTATTATCAAAAAAAATAATATCTATATCCAAGGTTCTAGGCGCATCTTGAAAGGATCGCTTTCTTCCGAATTTTTTTTCATAACTTTGCATTGCTCTTAGAAGTGAACAAGGGCAAAGATCTGTTTTGAATACTATTATACCATTTAAAAAATCACTTTGTTCTAAAAAACCAAAGGGTGGATTTTTTAATAGTGGTGATGACATAAGCAAAGAAAATCTTTTATCTTTACTCAAAGATAAGATTAATTTATCAAAGATTTTTTCTGTATTTCCTACATTGCCCCCAATTCCAATAGTTATAGTGTGTTTGTAGTTTGAGTTATCATTAAACTTTTTTGGAAAATTGCTAGTATAAAAAAGTGTTAAATCTTTGGATAGTTTTTTTTTCAAATTTCTCTCTTCTTTATATTTAAAGTATTACAGCTTTACCATTTTGTATTGCAACTGTATCTTCAATTCTAACACCAAACTCATCTGGCAAATAGATCCCTGGTTCAATTGTAAAAACCATATTCTCTTCAATAATTAACTCATTTTTTGTATTAATATTTGGAAACTCATGAATATCAAGTCCAACACCATGACCTGTGCTATGTACAAAATATTTTCCATATCCAGCTTTGTCTATATAATCTCTAGCAATTTTATCAACTTCAAGTGCTCTCATACCAGCTCTTGCTTCTTTTATAGCTTTTTCTTGTGCTTTTAAAACTATATCGTAGATTTTTTGATGCTTTTTATTATTGAATTTTTGCTCTCTTTTGAAAGTGAAATTGTCAAAATCAGCTACACTTGTACAAGTTCTATCAGAACAATATCTTTTATATTTAATTCCAGCATCAACTAAAAGTAAATCATTTTTATTTAATTTTTTATTTGTTGGAAGTGCGTGTGGTTTTGCTGCATTTTCATTTATTGCTACAATTGCTTCAAAAGATATATTATATTTTGCTTTTTGACTCATAGCTTTGTAGTTTTCAAAAAATAGCTCTTTTTCGCTCTTTTTTTCTCCAAATTTTTTGATATATTTTGCAAAATTATCAAATCCATCACGACCAAGTTGGGCTGCTTTTTTTAATAGTTTAATCTCATCATCACTTTTTATAATTCGTTTTGTTTTTGAAAAATTTGGCTCTTCTACAAATTCGGTTTCTAAATTTTCAACAAGATTTTTAAAGTTTGCATAAGAGAAATCAAAAGGGTCAAAAACAAGTTTTTTGATTTTATTGCTTAGAAGCAACTCTTTTGCACTTGCTATTAAATCAGAGCTTTCTAGCACTGTGCAGTTTTTTGCATACTCTTTTGCTTCAATTGTATATCTTGCATCAGTTATAAAAAACTTTTCACTTCCTAGACTCAAAAAAATAACATTATCACATGAGAAATTTGCCTCATAATATACTGCATTTTCATTTTTTAAAATATAATTTTCCACTTAAATTGCCTTTTTTTAGATGCTTTAACAAAAATTTTAATATAATCTTACCAAAATTAATTAAAAGGAATATAATATGAAAATAGCAGTTATTCAAGGACCAAACTTAAATATGCTTGGAATTAGAGAGCAACACATTTATGGAAATATAACTTTAGAGCAAATTCACGAACAATTACAAAATGCAGCACAACAAAGTGGAGTTGAATTAGAGATTTTTCAATCAAACTTTGAGGGTGAAATAGTTGATAGAATTCAAGAGTGTTTAGGAACAGTTGATGGAATTATTATTAATCCAGCAGCTTATTCACACACTTCAATAGCAATTAGAGATGCAATTAGTGCTGTTAATATGCCAGTTGTTGAAGTACATATCTCAAATATCTATAAAAGAGAAGAGTTTAGACAAAAAAGTATCACAGGTGGTGCAGCAACAGGTGTAATTACTGGATTTGGTGGATTTGGATACCATTTAGGGTTAATCTCTTTAATGCAAATGATTGGTGAGTTAAGAGCATTACAAGAGTTTAGAGCAGCTCAATCACAAGAAGAGCAAGAAAATAACTAATTTATGAAAATTATTTCTGCTTCATATATTGTAACACTTGATAATGATTTTAAAGTTATCGAAGATGGTGCAGTTTTGTTTGATGATAAAATTATTGAAGTTTCAAAAGCTTCAATAATTAAAGAAAAATACCCAAATATTGAAATCTTGGAGTTAGAACAAAACTCTGTTTTAATGCCAGGATTGATAAACTCACACATTCACCTAGAGTTTAGTGCAAACAAAACCTCTTTAAAATATGCAAACTTCTACTCTTGGTTAAATTCTGTTATAAAACATAGAGAAAATTTAATCGAAAAAGCTACAAGCTCTTTGATAGAACAGGAGTTAAAAAAGATTCTAAAAACAGGAACTACAACTATTGGAGCAATTTCGTCATACTCTTTTGATTTAGATGCACTTGTAAAAAGCCCTATAAACAAACTATTTTTTTGTGAAGTAATAGGCTCAAAAGCAGATATGATAGATACACTTTTTGCTGATTTTAAATCAAGACTTGATCAAGCTAAAAAACACAATAGTAAAAACTTTGAAGCTGGTATTGCAATTCATTCACCATACTCTGTGCATCCATTTTTAATAAGAGAAGTTTTAAATATAGCAAAAAGTGAAAATTTGGCTGTTAGTTCACACTTTATGGAGTCAAAAGAGGAAAAAGAGTGGCTAAATAAAGATGAGGGAAGTTTTGTTGAATTTTTCAAAAACTTTTTAAATCAAACAAAAGCTACGGCTAAACCGCTAGAGTTTTTAAATCTTTTTAAAAATGTAGAGAAACTATCATTTACGCACTGTGTAGAAGCTAATAGTGAAGAGCTTGAGAAAATAAAAGAGCTAAATGCCACAATAAACCACTGTGCTGTTTCAAATAGATTTTTAAATAATACAAGGCTAGATATAGAAAAACTTTCGGATATTTCGTTTAGTATTGGAACAGATGGGCTTAGTTCAAATAACTCTTTATCGATGTTTGATGAGTTAAGAAGTGCTTTAAATATTCATTATGAAAAAAATATTATAAAGTTTTCAAAAACTTTACTAGATGCTGCAACTAATGGTGGAGCGAAAGCTTTGGGATATGAAAAAAGTAAAGGAAAAATATCTAGCGGTTTTGATGCTGATTTAATATGTTTTAAACTTCCAGCAAAAATTGAAGATATAGAAGATATTTATATGCATATAATTTTACATACGAAATATGTGGATAAAAGTATAATAGGAGGAGAGTTTGTTTGAGTTTATTAGAAAACTATTTTCGCCAATTACAGCTATTTTGGATTTTATTACAAAATATTTTAAAAGTATAGTTTTTTTAACAATAGTATATTTTGTTTTTTTTAGTGGTTCAAGTGAAGATGGCTTAACAAAAGAGTTTTCGAATCTTCAGAAAATTGAACTAAATGGTGCAATTATGGATGTAAGCAAGGTTTTAAGTGATATTGAAAAAGCAAAAAAAGATGAAAATATAAAAGGTGTTTTATTTGTAGTTGATAGCCCAGGTGGTGCTGTTTCACCTTCCGTTGAAGTTGCATACGCAATTAAAGAGCTAAAAGAGCTTAAACCAGTTGTTACATACGCAAGTGGAACGATTGCTAGTGGAAGCTACTATGCTTCAATTTGGTCAGATAAGATTATAGCAAATCCTGGAAGTATGGTTGGGTCTATTGGGGTTATTATGCAAGGTTTTGAAGCTAGTGAACTTTTAGACAAATTAGGACTAAAAACGCAAACTGTAAAAGCTGGAAAATATAAAGAAAGTGGAACACCTACAAGAAAATGGACAGCTTATGAAGAAGAGCAGTTAAAAAGTGTGATAGATGATACATATAATATGTTTATTAGTGATGTAGCAAGTGCTAGAAAACTAAAAGTTGAAAATCACACAAGTTTCGCAGATGCAAGAATATTTACTTCAAAACAGGCAAAAGAAGTAGGGCTTATTGATGAGGTTGCAACTTTAAGCTATGCAAAACAAACTATTATAGAACTATCAAAAGTTGAAAAAGCTGTTTGGAAAAAAGAGGATAAATTTGAGAAATTTATGGATAAATTCTTAAGTGAAGTAATCTCAAAAGTTGTTATGAGTTTTTCAAGTTCTTTAAAGGC
>CANRCH010000017.1 GCA_947629065.1 uncultured Aliarcobacter sp. | reverse complement strand
AGAGAGAAACTAGATGAGTTTATTGAAGATTATAATAAAATGTTTTCTTGTAAATACTCAACAAAAGATTCACAAAGCTTTTATAACTACTACAACGATATTTCAAAAAGAGTAAAACAAAAAGAGATAGATATTTTACTTGTTGTAAATATGTTTTTAACAGGATTTGATAGTAAAACATTAAACACTCTTTATGTAGATAAAAACCTAAAATATCACGGACTTATACAAGCTTTTTCACGAACAAATAGAATTTTAAATGAGCAAAAATCTCAAGGAAATATAGTTTGTTTTAGAAATCTCAAACAAGCAACAGATGATGCAATAGCACTTTTTTCAAATAAAGATGCAAAAGAGATAATAATTATGCAACCTTATGAGAGTTATGTAAAAAGCTTTGATGAAAAATATGATGCTTTAAAACTAATAGTTCCAACAGTTGAAAGTGTTAGTGAACTATTTGGAGAAGAAGAAAAACTAGAGTTTGTAAAGGCTTTTAGAGAGCTTTTAAGAGTTAAAAATATTTTGGGTGGATTTAGTGATTTTAAATGGTCTGATTTAAAAATGTCTGAACAAGAGTTTGAAGATTATAAGAGTAAATATCTTGATTTAAAACCTAGCACAAATAGAGATAAAGAGAGAGTTTCAATATTAGAAGATGTTGATTTTGAGCTAGAGTTAATCCATAAAGATGAGATAAATGTAGTTTATATTTTAAAACTATTAGGAAAACTAAAAGATACGCAAGATAAAGATGAAGTAAATAAACAAAGAGAAAATATCACTAATATTTTAAATAATAACCCACAACTAAGAAGTAAAAGAGAGCTAATTGAGAAGTTTATAAATGAAAACCTTGTAAATATAGTAGATGTTGAAAATATTGAAGATGAGTTTGATAAGTTTTGGGATGAAGAGAAACAAAAAGCATTTGATATTATAGTAAAAGATGAAAATTTAAAACCTGATGAGTTAAAAAAAGTAATAGAAACATATATTTATGAACAAAGAGTTCCACTTGCAAATGATGTAGCAAAAACTTTAATTGATACTCCAAAATACCTTGAAAGAAAAAAAATTGTAACTAGAGTTTTAGATAAGATTGTGGAGTTTGTTGAGAAGTTTTATGAGAAATAGTAGAAAAAAAACTAAAAAAAGAGATAGTTTATAGTATCTCTTGAATTAGAAAACTAGGAGTGCAAACTCCTCTAAACTCATTTTTTGAAATAGATACTATTAAATCTAAACTATCATTTAAATCTGTATTACTATCATAAAATTTCAAAGCTTCAAAAACATTTCCATCGCTTGAAAGAGTTAGTTTTAAGTGGTTTTTATCTCTTCCTATTAGTTCTGTTTTTATAAGCTTTGCATCTGATATTTTAAAAATGGGTCTTGAATTATCTAAACCATAAGGCTCAAAATCTTCGATAATATTTATAAAATCTAAATCAACACTTGCAATATCAAGCTCACCTAAAACCACATATTCATTGTGAAGTTGTGTTTTATAGTTTTCAAGTTCAGCATTTATAATATTTTTAAACTCTTCAAGATTCTCTTTTTTCATAGATAAACCAGCTGCATTTTTGTGCCCACCAAAACCTAGAAGAAGATGTGAAGCTTTTTCTATTAAATCATATAAATTCACTTCACTATTTGCTCTTGCACTTCCTTTTGCGATATCACCATTTATTGTAAAAATAAATGCTGGTTTTTTGAAGCTATTAGATAGTTTTGAAGCAACTATTCCTATAACTCCTTCATGCCACTTTTCACCCCAAACAACAACAGCATTATCTTCTACACTTGTTTGAATATGGGCTTTTTGTGCTATCTCTTCTTGAAGTTTTTTTCTAAAATTATTTAACTCTTCTAAAACAGCTAAACTCTCATAAGCACTATTTTTATCTTTTGATAGTAAAAAATCCAAAGCCAAAGATGCATCATCCATTCTTCCAGCACTATTTAATTTTGGCGCAACCATAAATCCTATATCATCTGAAACCAAAATATCTTTTGCTAAGTTTTGATTTAATACTTTAAAAGCTTCTCTTTGCGAAGTTTTAATTTTTTTTAGTCCTTGTTTTACCATTGTGTAGTTTAGGCTTGTCATTGGCATTATATCAGCAATTATAGCTAGACTTAAAAGATCTAAAAAAGAACTCATATCAACAACAGCATCTAACTCTTTTTTTATTGCAGCACAAAAATACCAAGCAACTTGTGCTCCACAAATCTCTTTAAACTCAAAATTACACTCTTCTTGTTTTGGATTTATAATTGCTAAGGCTTGTGGAATTTTTTCTCCAACTGTGTGATGATCTGTGATTATTAAATCTATATTTTTCTCTTTTAGTTTTAAAGATGCTTCATAAGCTGTGATTCCATTATCAACAGTGATTACTAAGCCACTATCAATTAAATCTACAATTTTGGGTGATAATCCATAACCGTGCTCAAATCTATTTGGAATTATATAATCCACATCAATATTTAATTTATCAAAGAACTCAAGCATAATAGTTGTTGAAACAACACCATCAACATCATAATCTCCAACAATAGTGATTTTTTCGCCACTATCTACGGCTTGTTTTACTCTTTTTGATGCAATTTCTATATCTTTAAAACTATTTGGATTAGGAAGATTTGCAAGTTTTGAGTATGGATTACTCAAATGCCTTGCATTTAAAATAGAGAATAGTTTCTCTTTTGTGATTTTACTCATTATTTAGGTTTATTTGCCTGTTTTACAAAATCTAAAATAATTGGATTTGGAGTTTCAAGTCTTGAAGTAAATTCAGGGTGGAATTGAACTCCTACAAACCAAGGATGATCTTTTAACTCAACTGCTTCAATAAGTCCGTTTGATTCAGCACTTACAATCATTCCAGCTTTTTCTAAAGACTCTTTATATTTTGGATTTGCTTCATATCTGTGTCTATGTCTTTCCATATACTCTTTTACATCACCATAAGCTTTTTGAAGTTTTGTTCCTTTTACTGGAATAAATGGATACTCTCCAAGTCTCATTGTTCCACCAAGTGGAGATTTTGTAGTTCTTAGCTCTTTATTTCCACTTTGATTTATAAACTCTTCAATTAAATATATAATTGGATTTGATGTATTTTCATCAAACTCAATAGAGTTTGCATCTTCAAGACCTAAAACATTTCTTGCATATTCAATAACACTTAGTTGCATTCCAAGGCAAATTCCTAAGAAAGTGATATTGTTTTCTCTTGCATATTTAATTGCTTCAAGTTTACCTTGAACTCCTCTTGCACCAAATCCACCAGCAACTAAAATTGCATCAACATTTCCAACAATTTCATAAACTCCTAAATCTTCTATTCTTTCACTATCACACCAGTGAATATTTATTTTTGTATTTAAATGTGCACCTGCGTGAATTAAAGATTCAACTAAAGATTTATAAGACTCTTTTAATTCCATATATTTTCCAACAATTGCAATTGTTACTTCATCAAGTGGAACTAAAATATTTTTTACAAGTCTATCCCAGTTTTCCATATTTGGTTTTATTTTAATATTAAAGTGTTCAGATAATGGAGTTAAAATTCCCTCTTTTATATAGTGAAGAGGAACTTGATAGATTGATTTTGCATCACCTGCTTCAATAACTGCATTTCTATCAATATCACATGAAAGTGCAAGTTTGTCTTTTAGTGATTTTGGAAGTTCTTGTTCTGTTCTACATACAAGCATATGTGGAGTGATTCCAATTCTTCTTAACTCTTGAACAGAGTGTTGTGTTGGTTTTGTTTTAAGTTCACCAGCTGCTTTTATAAAAGGAACTAAACTTACATGAATATTCATAGTGTTTGATTTTGGAAGTTCGTGTCTTATTGATCTAATAGCTTCTAAAAATGGTAAACTTTCAATATCTCCAACAGTTCCACCAATTTCAATAATTAAAAAATCATTATCATCAGCAGCAGTAAAAATTCTATCTTTTATCTCATCAACAATATGTGGTACAACTTGAATTGTTTTACCTAAATATCCACCTTCTCTTTCTCTTTTAATAACACTTTGATAAACTTGCCCTGTTGTAAAACTATTTTGTCTTGTTAAGTTTCTATCTAAAAATCTCTCATAGTTTCCTAAATCAAGGTCAGTTTCAGCACCATCAGCTGTTACAAAAACTTCACCATGTTCAAGTGGACTCATAGTTCCTGGATCCACATTTATATACGGGTCAATTTTTAACATACTTACTTTAAATCCTGATTGCTTTAATATAGTTGCAATCGAAGATGCAGTAATACCTTTTCCTAGTGAGCTTAGAACTCCACCCGTTACAAATATGAATTTTGACATAAAAAATACTCCATAAAAATTAATTATTTAAAAAAATTATAAGCTGATATGATATCGAAATTTTGTTGAGAATTGATTTAAAAAAAGAGTGAAATATTCACTCTTTTTCTTATTTTAGTTTATCTAGTCTTGGATAGAAGAATGTAGCTTTTCTATATACTACAACTTTTTCAGGCTCCTCTTTTGCAAAAGCTTTTAAAGTAATTGCAATTGGCGTATCTCTTGTATTATCCTCTACCAGTTTTTTATCTGTTTCAAGAATTACAACTTTTTTTGCCATTTTTCCAGGACTTAGAGTAAATGGTTCAAATCTTGTGATTTTTATATCAGGATTATCAACAATTTCTAACTCATAAGTAAGTGGTTTTGACTCAGTATTTTGGAAAAGCAGTAAGAAATTATTTGTTACAAGATTTCCTTCTTTTACTTTATAAAGTTCTGTATCTTTATTTACATTTAGAAGCATATACTCTTTTTCTCCACTCATTACAAACATAAGTCCAATTGTAATTGCAAGTGCGACAAAATACATAATTGTATTTTTTCTAAACATTTTTGTAGGAGTATTATTTTCAACTATATTTGTACTAGACCACTGTACAAGAGATGGCTTACCTAGTTTTCCCATAACAGTCGTACAAGCATCAACACACTCTAAACAGTTAATACACTCTAATTGCATTCCTTTTCGTATATCAATATGCGTTGGACATACTGTAACACAGGCTTCACAAGCTGTACACTCATTTTCTGGATTTGGTAAATCTTTTATTTTCCATACAACTTTTTCTTTGCTTTCATTGTATATATTTCCACCTCTTTGTGTTGAGTAAATTGCTTGATAAGTGTTGTTATCATATAAAACACTTTGAACCCTTGAATATGGACAGATATATACACAAAAATCCTCTTTTAAGATAATTACATCATATATAATAAATGCTGCAATACATAAAACAATACCAATCATTAGCATATGTTCTGTTGGATTTTGTAAATATGCAAAGAAATCTTGTGGTGGAACAAAGAACCACATAAAGTTAGATGCAGCAACTAAAGATAAAACCGACCAAATAGAAACACCAACTGCTTTTTTGATTTTATTTTCAGTTTTACTTAAATCTGGATCTTTTTGTTTGTTTTTTATTCTTCTTAGTTTTAATAGAGTTGATTCAATTAAATCTCTATAAATAACCCTAAATATTGTTTGTGGACATGACCATCCACACCAAGCCCTTCCACCAATAGCAGTAACTGCAAATATTCCTAAAAACAGTAGCATTAGTAAAAACGGCATTAAATATAGTTCTTGCATATCAAAAGCTGTTCCAAAAAAGTGAAACTGCATTTTATCAAATGATAGTAAGAATATTTGATTTCCATTTATTTGAATAAATGGTAGTACAAGTGAAAAAACAGTTGCAAGTGCATAACCTATATATCTTCTTTTTCTATAGGGCATTTTGTCTAAAAATTCATTTTTTTCTTTCATATTAGTGACCTTTTGTGACATTTTCAAAATTATATATAAAACAAGCTTATATTAAACATAATAAAAGATAAGTTTTACTTATACATTAATTTTCTTATTTTATAATTTTCTTTTAAAATAATACCATTTTTTGTAAAAATGTATATAAAAGAAATACTATTTTATAACTTTTGATAAAATCTCTCTTTTCTTTGCAAAATTGCTATAAAATTGACTAAAATCAATAAAATTTATTTAAAGGAAATTATGTGAAGGTAGATTTCAAAAAGATTTTATCTTTGTTTATAGTGTTGTTTTTTGCAATTTCATTAAATGCAAAAGAGGGAAAAGTAATAGGTGCTAGTGAACATGAAGTTCCATCTTGGTTTAAAAGTAGTTTTTTAGATATTGCTGAGGATATTGAAGAAGCTAGTGAAAATGATAAGCATTTTTTAATATTTTTGGATTTTGATGGTTGTCCATACTGTTCAAAAATGCTAAAAGAGAGTTTTGAAGATAAAAATGAAACAAGTGATTTTCTAAAGCAGTATTTTGATGTAATTGAACTAAATGTAAAAGGAAGCAGAGAACTTACTTGGGTTGATGGTGATACAATTACAGAAAAAGAGCTAACAGAAAAACTAAAAATCCAATATAGTCCAACTTTACTATTTTTCAATGAGAAAAAAGAGGTAGTTGCAAGAGTAAATGGATATAGAAATAGTAGTGATTTAAAATATATCTTAGATTTTGTACAAACAAAAGCATATCTTAAAGATGATTTAGTTTCATATTTAACAAAAATTGAGAAAAAAGAGCTTTATAAATTTAAAGAAAATGTTATGTTTAAATCTATAAAAGATTTAAGTACAGTTTCAACTCCACTTGCAATTATTTTTGAAGATGGGTCCTGTAGTGCTTGTGAACATTTTCACGATAAAATCTTAACAAATAAAGATGTGCAAGATGAGTTTAGTAAATTTACAGTTGTTAGAGTTGATGCAAATTCAAATGATGAGATAATCACTCCAGAAGGAAAAAAAACAACAATAAAAACTTGGGTTGATGGACTTAAACTTGATTATAGACCTGGAATTTTACTTTATGATAATAAAAAACTAATCTCTACAATTGATGCACTTTTGTTTCCCTTTCACTTCAAAGAGGTTTTAAGATATGTAAGTGGAAAAAATTATATTAAATATCCTGTTTCTTATCTTGATTATTTAAGAGATAGACAAGAAGAGCTTATAAAAGCTGGTGTTGATATAAATGTAGCTGAATAAAAGCTACTCTTTTTAACTTATGCATTTAAGTTTAAGTGCATAAGTTATTTTAATAAAATACTGCAAACCAAATAGTTGCTTCATCTAAACTTGTAAATTTTACTCTATGTTTTTGTAAAGCTGCTATATTTAAACAATCACCTTTTTTTAACTCTATTTCAAAATCTTCAAACTCTAAAATTGCATACCCACTTAAAAGTAAGATATATTCACTTTGTTCTTGAATATACCAAAAATCTTTTTGGGATTTTTGACCATTTGATACTATTTTTTCTATTTTTATTTTATCATTTTTAAAAATTTCAAAAAATTGTTCATCTTTTTTATCTACTTCTATTTTTTCAAATATATTATATTTTTCTATCAAATTTTGTTCCAAATAGTGATTTCATGGTATTTTAACACAAGAACACTTAACAATTATATACTATATTTATAAAGTATATTAAAATAATCAACTTTAATTAAAAGCCTTGATTATAGGTAATTTATATAAATTTGATTAAAAGACTTGACATTTAAAAAAAAATTACATATAATTCCACATAGATTTAAACTTGATTAAAAAACAAAGGATAATAAAATGCAAAAAGATACAATTGCAATCCACACTGGATATGACAAAAAAAGTGGAAATGGAGAGATGGCGGTTCCAATTTCTCAAACAACTGCATATGCATTTAGAGATAGTGAACATGCAGCAAATCTATTTGCTTTAAAAGAATTAGGACCAATTTATACAAGATTAAATAATCCTACAAACGATATTTTAGAGCAAAGATATGCACAATTAGAAAATGGAGCAGCTGCACTTGTAACTGCAAGTGGTGCAAGTGCAATTTTTTATGCAATTGCAAATATTGCTGAAGCTGGAGATAATATTTTAATCTCTGATAAGCTTTATGGTGGAAGTGTTACACTGTTTCACTTTACACTAAAAAGATTTGGAATTAGTGTAAAAACTTTTAAAAGTGATGACGCAAGTGATTTAGAAAGTCTAATTGATGATAAAACAAAAGGAATTTTCTTTGAATCACTATCAAATCCACAAATTGCAATTCCAGCTATTGAAGAGATTGTAGAAATTGCACAAAAATATGGAATTATAACTATTTGTGATAATACAGTTGCAACTGCTGCACTATTTAATCCAATTTCTTGGGGAGTTGATATTTCTGTTCACTCAACAAGTAAATATACAAGTGGAAATGGTACAGCTTTAGGTGGAGTTATAGTTGAAAGAGATAATCTTGCAGAGTTTTTCAAGAAGAATAGTGCAAGATATCCACACTTTTCAACTCCTGATGCTTCATATCACGGGCTTGTTTATACAGATGTTCCTCTTCCAAACTTTTGTTTAAGAGCTAGATTATCTTTACTAAGAGATATTGGAGCAACTCCTGCACCATTTAATTCATGGCTTTTAATTCAAAGCTTAGAGACTTTAAGCCTAAGAGTTGAAAAACACTCAAACAATGCTTTAAAAGTTGCAGAGTTTTTACAAAAACATCCAAAAGTAAAAAATGTATCTTATCCAGGGTTAAAAGGTGATAAATACTACGATAAAGCACAAAAATATCTAAAAAATGGACTTGCAAGTGGTTTAATATCATTTGAAGTAGAGAGTTTTGAAGAGGCTAAAAAAGTAATTGATAGTGCAAAACTTTTCTCAGTTGTTGTAAATATTGGAGATAGTAAATCATTAATAGTTCACCCAGCATCAACAACACACTCTCAAATGAATGAAGAAGAGTTAAAAAAAGCTGGTGTAAATCCAACAACAATCAGACTTTCAATTGGTCTTGAAGATACAGTTGATTTAATTGAAGATTTAAATCAAGCTTTAAATTAAGGGTATAAGATGCCTTTAATTTCGACAAAGGGGGTTTATGGTTTACAAGCTATGTATGAGCTAAGTAAACACAAAGATGAAACTCCCATGCAAATAAGAGATATTTCGGCAAATGCAGATATACCTCAAAACTATTTAGAACAGCTTTTAGGAAAACTAAGACGAGCTGGTCTTGTAAATAGTATAAGAGGTGCCAGAGGTGGTTACCTTTTAGCAAGAAGTGCAGATGATATAAAAGTGGTGGATATTTTAGTAGCTTTAGAAGATGATTTAAAAATAGCAGATTCAAAAGTAAATAATCCAATATTAGATCTATTTTTTGATGAATCAAAAGAGAAAATGAAAAAAATCTTTGATTTTAATCTATCAAAATTAGATGAGTATCAAGAGAGATACAACGAGTTTTTACATTATAATATTTAAAAATAAGAGGAATTTAAGAGATGAAATATGCAGAAAATATAACAGAATTAATAGGAAATACTCCACTTGTAAAATTAAAACAAGCAAGTGAAAGTGGAGCTACAGTTTTAGGAAAATGTGAATTTATGAATCCAAGTTCTAGCGTAAAAGATAGAATTGGTGTAAATATGGTTAAAGTTGCATTAGCTGAAGGAAAAATAAATACAAACTCTACAATTATAGAGCCAACAAGTGGAAATACAGGAATTGCATTAGCATCTGTTTGTTCAGCACTTGGACTTAAATTAATTCTTGTAATGCCAGCATCAATGAGCCTTGAAAGAAGAAAACTTCTTGTAGCACTTGGAGCTAGACTTGAATTAACTCCTGCTGAAAAAGGAATGAAAGGTGCTATTGAAAAAGCACAAGAATTAAATGCAGAGATTACAGGTTCAATAATTTTACAACAATTCCAAAACCCAGCAAACCCTGCAATCCATAGAGAAACAACAGCACAAGAGATTTTAAAAGATACAGACGGTAAAATTGATATTTTTATAGCAGGTGTTGGAACAGGTGGAACATTAACAGGAGTTGGTGAAGTTTTAAAAGCACATAATCCAAACATAAAAGTAATCGCAGTTGAACCAAAAGCAAGTCCTGTTTTAAGTGGTGGAAACCCTGGACCTCATAAAATTCAAGGAATTGGAGCTGGATTTATTCCAGATGTTTTAAATACAAAACAAATTGATGAAGTAGTTCAAATAGACAATGACGATGCAATTGAAAGTGCAAGATCTTTAGCACAAAATGAGGGACTTTTAGTAGGAGTTTCTTCAGGTGCAAATGCATTAGCAGCAAAAATAATTGCACAAAGACCAGAGAATAAAGGTAAAACAATAGTTACAATACTGTGCGATACAGGAGAGAGATATTTAAGTTCTGGTCTTTACTTATATGAAGAGTAAAGAATGCATGAAAAAGCCTATAGATCTGTAGCCAAGACAATTTCTTGGCGTACAGTTGGAACGCTTGATACTATGATAGTATCATATTTTGTTACGGGAAATTTAATTATGGCGGCTTCCATTGGAAGCATAGAAGTTGTTACTAAAATGGTGCTTTATTACTATCACGAAAGAGTGTGGAATAAGTTAAAGTTTGGTCTTTATAAACCAACAGAAAATGATTATCAGATTTAAGGTTTATTATTATGGATAAAAAATTAATAGAAAATTTTGAACTTTTTTTTTCAGAGTCAAACACTAGTAATTTAATCAAATATATAATAAAAAATCATAAAAATGTGGCTTTTAGTTCCAGTTTAGGGGCAGAAGACCAAGTTATAACTGATATGATTTTAAAAGTTGATAAAAAGACTAAGGTATTTACACTTGATACTGGAAGACTTCACAGTGAAACATACAAAGTTCTAGATGAAACAAACCTAAAATATGGAGTTAAGTTAGAAGTATATTTTCCAAAATTTGAAAGTGTTGAAAACTTGTATAAAACGCAAGGAGTAAACGGACACTTTGAAAGCATAGAAAATAGAAAAAACTGCTGTAATATCAGAAAAATTGAACCACTTAAAAGGGCTTTAGAAGGTGTTGATATTTGGATAACTGGTCTTAGAGCCTCTCAAAGTGTTACAAGAAATAGTATGAAAGCTATTGAGTGGGATGAGAATTTTAAAGTAATAAAGATAAATCCACTTTTAAATTGGAGTGAAGATGATGTTTGGGATTATATAAAAGAAAATAAAGTTCCATATAACAAGCTTCATGATCTTGGATATCCAAGTATTGGTTGTGAGCCATGTACAAGAGCTATAAAAGATGGCGAGGATATAAGAGCTGGAAGATGGTGGTGGGAAAATCCAGAGCATAAAGAGTGCGGACTTCATAAGAAGTGAAAAATTTTAATTTTCCAAAGGAGATTATAAATTACTTTTGGAAACTAATTCAAAACTAAGGTTTTTTTGGAACTAAGGTTTTAACCTTAGTCAAAAGCTGAGAATAAATTCTCAGTTCCAAAGAAAAAATAAAAATAAAAAAGTGAATAATCAAAATGCAAATAGATAAAAAACAATTAACACATTTAAAACAGCTTGAAGCTGAATCAATTCATATTATAAGAGAAGTTGTTGCAGAGTTTGAAAACCCAGTTATGATGTATAGCGTTGGAAAAGATTCAGCCGTTATGCTTCATCTTGCACTAAAAGCCTTTGCACCTGCAAAATTGCCATTTCCACTACTTCATGTGGATACTTTATGGAAATTTAAAGAGATGATAGCTTTTAGAGATAAAAGAGCAAAAGAGGAAGGTTTTGAACTTTTAGTTCATACAAATCCAGATGGAATAGAGATGAATATCAGCCCTTTTACTCATGGAAGTGCAATTCATACAGATATTATGAAAACACAAGGATTAAAACAAGCACTAAACAAATATAAGTTTGATGCCGTTTTTGGAGGTGCACGAAGAGATGAAGAGAAAAGTCGTGCAAAAGAGCGAATCTACTCTTTTAGAGATAAGCATCACAGATGGGATCCAAAAAATCAAAGACCAGAGCTTTGGAATATCTACAACGGTAGAGTTCACAAAGATGAGAGTATTAGAGTTTTCCCACTTTCAAACTGGACAGAACTTGATATTTGGCAATATATTTATCTTGAACAAATTCCTATTGTTCCACTATATTTTGCAGCACCAAGACCAGTAGTTGAAAAAGATGGTGTAAAAATAATGGTGGATGATGAAAGAATGCCAATAGAGAAAAATGATGAGATAAAAGAAGAGATGGTAAGATTTAGAACTCTTGGTTGTTATCCTTTAACAGGAGCTGTAAACTCAACTGCAACAACTTTGGAAGAGATAATAAAAGAGATGCTTTTAAGCCGTACAAGTGAAAGACAAGGAAGAGTTATAGACAATGATAGTGCTGGGTCTATGGAGAAGAAAAAAATAGAAGGGTATTTTTAAGATGGGAAATATAACAGAAATAAACGATATAAAAGCATATTTAAAAGAGCATGAAAATAAGCAGTTGCTTAGATTTATCACTTGTGGAAGTGTTGATGATGGAAAATCTACACTTATTGGAAGACTTTTACACGATTCAAAAGTGATTTTTGAAGATCAACTAGCATCAATAAAAAAAGATAGTAAAAAAAGCAATACTACAGAAAATGAGTTTGATTTATCACTCTTAGTTGATGGGCTTCAAAGTGAAAGAGAGCAAGGAATTACTATTGATGTTGCATATAGATATTTTTCAACTCCAAAAAGAAAGTTTATCATTGCAGATACTCCAGGTCACGAGCAATATACTAGAAATATGGCAACGGGAGCTAGTACTGCAAACTTAGCAATTATTCTAATAGATGCAAGATATGGAGTTCAAACTCAAACAAGAAGACATACATTTATAAATAAACTTTTAGGAATAAAAGAGTTTGTAATTGCTATAAATAAGATGGATTTAGTAGGATTTGATCAAGAGATTTTTAATCAAATAAAAGATGATTATCTAAATTTTGCAAAAGAGCTTGAAGTAGATGCAAATATTACAATTATTCCACTTTCTGCACTAAATGGGGATAATATTGTAAATAGAAGCTATAAATCTCCTTGGTACAAAGGGCTTACATTAATGGAGCATTTAGAAAGCGTAAATATTGAAAATAGTGACGATTTTACACAATTTTCTTTTCCAGTTCAGTATGTAAATCGTCCAAACCTTGATTTTAGGGGATTTTGTGGAACAATAGCAAGTGGAGATGTGCAAGTAGGAGATAAAATAAAAGTTCTTCCTTCAAATAAAATCTCTACAATAAAAACTATTTTAACTTCACAAGGTGCTGAAAATAGTGCTTTTGTAAATCAAGCTATTACTTTAACTTTAAATGATGAAATAGATATAAGTAGAGGCGATTTGATTGTAAAAGAGAAAAGTAATATCTCTTGTGCAAGTGGTTTTGATGTTGATATTGTTTGGTTAAATGAAGAGAATTTAAAATTAAATAGACAATATATTATAAAAAGAGCAACAACTACAACGCTTGGAAGTTTTTCAAAAATTGTTTATAAAACAGATGTAAATAGTCTTGAAAAATCTTCAAGTGAAGTTCTAAACTTAAATGAAATTGCAAAAGTGAAACTAGAGTTAGAACAAGATATTGCTTTTACAAAATATAATGACAACAAAACTTTAGGAAGTTTTATAGTTATTGATAAAATTTCAAACAACACTGTAGGTGCTGGAATGATAAGAGATAGTTTTGAAAACAAAAAAGAAGTAGAAGATAAAAAAAGAGTTTATACAGCTTTTGAGATTGAACTAAATGCACTAATAAGAAAACACTACCCAGAGTGGGAAAGCAAAGAGATTTTTTAAGGATTAAGGTATTGGTAGATTTGAATATTGAGAAGATAAAAAAAGAGAAAAATAGTTCGGATATTTTGGGTGATATATTTTATTATGCAGTTTTTGGTGAGAAAATATCGCTTGAAGATTTGGAAAGATTCAAGTGGTATGGAATTTATGCCCAAGATGAAAATCAGGAAAAATTTTCTTTAAAAATCCCTTTTGAATTAGGGGAATTGGATTTAAACCAGTTGAAAACTGTATTAAAACTATTAAAAGATTATAAAAATGATTCACTTTTTATTGAAGAGAACCAAAATATAGTTTTAAAAGATTTAAAATTATCAGATTTACCAAATATTTTTAATATTTTAAAAAGTATAGATTTAACTACATTTTATACACAAGGACATAATATTAGAAGAGTTTTAACTTGCCCTGTAAACGGGGTAGATGCAACTCAAATATATGATGTGGAAGATTTAGCAAAAAAATTGAATGAAACTTTTGTAGGGAATAAAAACTTTTTAAATCTTCCAAACTCTTTTAAAATAGCAATAAGTGGTTACCTTGAGGGTTGTGATGTGGGATTTACTCCTGATATTAGCTTCAATGCAACACTAAATGAAAAGTTAAAAGTTGTTTTTTTATTAAAAGTGCTTGATTATGAAATTGGATTTGTGAATATTTCACAAGTAATTCCAAGTGCTAGGGCTATTGCAAATATATATAAAGATTTTGGACAAAGAGATGAGAATAGTAGTTTTGAAGATTTTATAGATGAGTTTTCAATAAATAGTTTTTGTGATATTTTCTCTTCAATGATTGATTTTAAAGCAAAAGAGATTATTTTTAAAAATCATAGCTTTTCAAAAAAACCTAGATTTGGACTAAATAAAAGTAAAAATGAAAATGAGTGTTTTATTGGACTTAGAATTAAAGAGAAGAAAATATCTACAGATATATTTGAAAAATTAGTTACTTTAATAGAAAAATATGAAGTAAAAAGAGTAAAACTAACTCACAAATCAAACCTTATAATTCTTGATATTCCTACAAAAAATGCTTTGGATTTAGAGAAAGATTTATTAGATTTGAAATTTGTTTTAGAATAGAAAATATATATACTAAAAAAAGCTAAGAGAAAATCTCTTAACTTTTTATAAAATTTAACTGTTTGATAGAGGATAGTTTTCTATCACAAAATCAATATCTTTATCGCCTCTACCACTTAAATTTACTAAAATTGCTTCATCTTTATGTTCTTTTGCATATTTTAGTGCAAATGCAACAGCGTGAGATGATTCAAGTGCTGGAATTATTCCTTCCATTCTTGATAGTTTATAAAAAGCATCAACTGCTTCATCATCGCTACAAAGCCCAATATTTGTTCGTTTTTGACTAAATAAAAATGCGTGTTCAGGTCCAACACTTGGATAATCAATTCCACTTGCAATACTATGAACAGGTGCTGGATCTCCCTTTTCATCACTTAACATAATTGAGTTAAATCCGTGCATAATTCCCTCTTTTCCATAAGTTAAACTTGCACTATTTTCTCCAATTTTATCCCCACATCCAGCTGGTTCAACGGCATATAATTTTACATCATCATCAATAAATGCACTAAAAATTCCCATTGCATTACTTCCACCACCAACACAAGCAGTAACCATATCAGGAAGTCTTCCAGTCATCTCTAAAAATTGCTCTTTTGCTTCAAATCCAATTATACTTTGAAAATCTCTTACCATTTTTGGAAAAGGATGAGGACCAACCACTGAACCAATAGCAAACATAGAATTTTTTGTATCATTTAAATAGCTTTCAAAAGCACTATCTACAGCCTCTTTTAAAGTTTTTAATCCTTTAGTTGCAGGGATTATTTTTGCACCTAAAATTTTCATTCTTGTAACATTTGGATACTCTTTTTTAATATCCACTTCACCCATATGAATTTCACACTCCAAACCAAAATAAGCAGCCGCCGTAGCAAGTGCAACACCGTGTTGTCCAGCTCCTGTTTCAGCAATTAGTTTCTTTTTTCCTAAATGTTTTGCTAAAAGTGCTTCAGCCATACAGTGATTTAATTTATGTGCACCCATATGGTTTAAATCTTCTCTTTTTAAATATATATTTCCACCTACCATTTTTGATAGATTTTTTGCAAAAGATATTGGAGTTGGTCTTCCTTGAAAATGTTTTCTAATATATTTTAACTCATTTATAAAAGTAAAATCTTTTGATAGTTTTGTATAAGCTTCATTTATCTCTAAAAAAGGTTCAATAAGTTGTGGTGGAATATATGATCCACCAAATTTTCCAAAGTAACCTTTTTCATCTGGATAGTTTTTTAAATATGGTTTTTTTAATTGCATTTTTGGATACCTTTAAAATTAGATAATCTGTATCTTATCTAAATAAATCTTTTAAACTTGATTAATAATTATAAACAAATGCTAAATCAAAATAAGCTAAAATTATCTTTTATATAACTAATAATAATTTTAAAGAGAATTTTATGCAAAAAGATATTTTTAGACCATTTTTAAATGAAAACATAGATAAATTAAACTTCCTAAGATACAACACAATAGGAAAAAACAAAGATAAATATTTTGATTTTACAGCTTCAGGATTAGCTTTCAGACAGATCGAAAATAGGGTTTTTGATGTGCTTGAAACCTATGCAAATACTCACTCAAAAGATGCAAGTAATGCTGATATTACAACTTCATATTATGAAAAAGCAAGAGATGTTTTAAAACAAAGCTTAGAGCTTGATGATGATTTTGTAGTTCTTCCAAGTGGTTGTGGATCAACGAGTGCAATTAAGCATTTTCAAGAGCTTATGGGGCTTTATATTCCACCAAAAACAAAAAAAAGATTAAGTATTAAAAAAGATAAAAAGAGTTTAAAATCTCTTCCATTAGTAATTGTAGGACCCTATGAACACCACTCAAATGAGCTAAGTTTTAGGGAATCATTAGCCCAAGTTGTACGAATAAATCTTGATTCAAATGGACTTGTAGATCTGAAACATTTAAAAAGTGTGCTTGAAAAAAACAAAAAAAGAGAGATATTTGCCTCTTTTTGTATAGCTTCAAATGTAAGTGGAATAGTAACTCCATATAAAAAAATATCAAAACTTCTTAGAAAATATAAAGCAACAATCTGTTTTGATGCGGCTGCTAGTAGTCCTTATATGAATATTCCTTGCAAATATTATGATGCACTATTTCTTTCACCTCATAAGCTTTTAGGAGGACCTGCTTCTTGTGGACTTTTGGTTCTTAGAAAAGATTTAATAGATACGAAACTAAACCCAACATTTAGTGGTGGTGGAACTGTAAAATATGTAAATCAAGAAACAGCTGTTTATGATGAAAATATAGAGGTGCGTGAAAATGCTGGAACTCCTGGAATAATTCAGCTAATTAGAGCATCTTTAGCTTATAAATTAAGAAATGAAATAGGTTTTGATTTTATAAAACAAAGAAAAGATGAACTATTAAAATTTCTTTTAGATGAGCTTAAAACTATAGATAACCTTGTGATTTATGGTAACCATGAAGTAGAAAATATAGGAATTGTATCCTTTAATATAAAAGGTTTTAATCCTTATGATTTGTGCAAATCTATCTCTTCAAATAAAAATTTCCAAACAAGAGCAGGGTGTTCTTGTGCTGGACCTTATGGACATGATTTATTAGGACTTAAAAAAGTAGATATGAAAAATAGACCAGGATGGCTTAGAATATCTGTTCACTATATGCAAGAAAAAGATGAGATTAAAGCTTTAGTTGATGAGTTAAAAAGAAATATAGGAAGTAATTTATAAAACTAAATGTGGTCGAACAGGAGGAAGAGGAGCTTCTTTA
Organism: uncultured Aliarcobacter sp.; assembly: GCA_947629065.1. Lineage (GTDB taxonomy): Bacteria > Campylobacterota > Campylobacteria > Campylobacterales > Arcobacteraceae > Aliarcobacter. Next base: position 30 of record CANRCH010000017.1, on the reverse strand, counting down.
AGAAGTCCTTCAAGACCTAAAATCTCATCA
>CANRCH010000016.1 GCA_947629065.1 uncultured Aliarcobacter sp. | reverse complement strand
AATATCTCTTTAAAATTAAATTCATTTGTCTTTAAAACTTCAAGCATTGTTGTTAATAAATCATCAAAATTTAGATATCCATACTCTTTTTTTAGGGTATTAAACTCATCAATTACATCTTCATAAATTAATGAATAAATCTCATGTTCACTATTTTTCTCTTTTATCCAAGTTGTAAAATCTTCGTTATTGTTTGAGTTTAAATATAAAGAGTAAATATCATATAAATATCCGCCATCATAAGGGCTTGTTTCACCTCTATTCATAAAAACTCTTTTTTCATAAATAGATCTAAAAAGTGTTTTTAACTCACTTGGTTGTTTTAAAATAATTTTTAAATCCATCTCTTTTAATAGTTTATATGAAACAGAGTGAAAAGTTCCTGCCATTATTTTTGAGGCAATATCTTTTGAAAATAGATTAGATACTCTACTAATCATCTCTAAAGCTGCTTTATTTGTAAATGTAAGTAGTAAAATCTCTTCTGGTTTTACTCCACTATTTAAAAGCATTGCAATTCTTCCAACTATTGTTGAAGTTTTTCCAGTTCCTGCACTAGCTATTATTAAATTATATCCACTTTTACAAGTTGCTGCATCTTTTTGTTCTTGATTGAGGTTTGATAAAGGCATAAATTAGTCGTTTAAAGTTTTGTTATTTGAAATCATTGTGGAATATTAGCATAAAAGTTTTAAGAATGATTGAAAAGAAAAAGGGCGCCTAGGGGAAGCGCCCTTCTTTTACACAAGGAAACATAAAAATTATCTATTTAAGAAACTTATCTTAAAAATAGTTTTTACTATAAGAGTATTAGTAAACTAATAAACTTATGATTGAATTATAATAAATATAAATTTAAATTAAGCTTAACCTTGTTTCCATTTAGTAGAAATTTCCTCTTTTTTCTCATTTTCTACTAAAATTGCAATATATTTACAAGACCAAATAATTAAAGCAAGTACCAAAATTAAGGCACTCAGGTTAATAAATAACATATAGTCTAGTGAAAAATTTGAAACAAGAGATGATAATATCCTAAAAAATGCTAAAATCTGAACTGCAATAAATATAGATATTGCAAATTTATTTGTCTCAATTTTTCTTCCAGAGTGTCCTAGTATTACTCTTGTTCCAAATCCAATTAAAACTGTAACAAAATAACCTACAGCAAATGTATGTAAAACTGCTTTTTCAAAATAGAAATTTGGATCAATAAATGCCATTATTCCCTCAATAATTGATATAATAAATCCAATTACTATCCAGTAAAGTCCAAGATGTAGTATCCAAACTATTGGAGGAGTTCTAAATGTTGGCATTTTCCATCTAAATAACTCTTTTGTAATAAATATAAATAGTGGAATATCTGCAATTAGATTTAATTTTGCATTATCAAAACTTAGTAGAAATACTTTTAAAACCAGTAATCCCATTAGATTATCAAGTAGTTTTGGACTTTTATTTATTATATATTCTGGAACCATAACTCTTGTAAAAAACGGTATCATTCTTTGAGAAATTGTAAAAATAACCATAAATAAGAATAGATAAAATCCACTATTGATTGCAACTTTTGATACTATGTATGATGAAGAAAAATTGAACTCTGAAACAATAAACATAAGGTGTGAAACAAGACCTGCACTAAATGCTATTAAAACCCATTTTGTATCATTTTTATCTTTCATAACACTTTTTTTATGCATTGAATAAAGTAGATTAAAACTAAGTATTTGTGCAATAAGTAAAATTATTTGAAAAACTATAATTAATTTTGAATAAAATATTATTGCAAAAAACAGCCCTACACTTGCTATAAAATATAGAAAAAACTGCTTCATATAAATAGTTGGTTCTACTTCAGCTTGCATTAAAAACTTCGGAAATACTACATATAAAAATCCAAGAAAAAACTGAATAAATACCAAAAACACCAAAGTATAAGCATGATATGTTAAAAGATTTGTATCTAAAGAAATTAAATTTGAATAACTTAAAAAAAGTATTATCATAAATAGCGTAAAAAATAGAATCCCATTTGTAAAAAATGGTTGATGTGGTTGCGAGGCAAACTTTTTGTACCACGATTTCATAAAAACTCCTAAAATTGTATTATTTTAGGAAGATTTTATCTATTTTTTTCTAATTTTTGCTTGATTGTAAGCAAGAAGAAAAAGCTATAATGTAATTAACTATATTTATTCCCAATAATTATTATTTTTGCAGCTCTTCACATGCTATTTTTAGTTTTAAATCACAAGCTTTTCTCAAATAACCTCTAGCTTTTCCTATATCTTTTTCAAAATATTTTCCATCTAAATATAGTGTAGATAAATTGTAACAAGCTTTTGCATAATTTAATTTACAAGCTTTTTCATATAAATTATGTGCTTTTTTTGGTAAATATTCTACAGAATCTTCATTATAATATTTTATTGCAAGATTATAACAAGCTTTTGCGTGATTTAAACTACAAGCTTTTGTTAAATAATCAACTGCATTAAAACTATCATTTTGCTTATCATATAAATTTCCTAGATTATAACAAGCACTTCCATTTTGTTTTTCACAAGATTTTTCATAAAGTTCTATTGCTTTTGCTAGATTTTTTTGTGTTCCTTGTCCATTTTCATACATAATAGCTTGACTAAAACAAGCTAATTCATGCCCTTCTTTACAAGCCTTTTCAAAGTTTTCAAATGCTTTTTGGTAATTCTTTTCTATATATTTTCCTTGATAATATATAGTTCCTAAATTATAACATCCTGCAAATGCACCTTTTTCACAATTATATTTAAATATATTCATAGCTTCAAGAGTATTTCCAGCTTTTAATTCATTGTAGCCATCTTGAATAGTTGCGGCACTTGAAAAAGTACTTATCAAAAAAGCTAGAGCCAAGACTTTTAGTATATTTTTCAACATAGTTTTTCCTTTTTTTATAAATTAAATTTTATAAAACTATATTACAATTTTTAGATTAAATTAGAATAAATGGATAGGGTATGAAAGATTTATAAAAGTAAATAGATTGGAAAAATCCAATCTATTTGAGAAATTTAGTAAAAACTAATTATTTTAATGTCTTAGTGACAAGATCCACAACAAGCTGTGCTTGTAGCTTCAGCAGCTGCTCTTAAAACTGCATCGTAGTTTGGCTCATCTGTAATTTCTGGAACAATCTCTTTATATGTAATTTTTCCTGATGGATTTACAATAAACACAGCTCGTGCAGTAAGTCCCGCTAATGGTCCATTTGCTTGTAATACACCGTAAGATTTTGCAAATGCTTTTGCTCTATAATCTGAAGCAACTACGATATTATTTGCACCTTCAGCTGCACAGAATCTTTTCATTGCAAATGGTAAGTCCATTGATACAATAATTACTTCAGCGTGATCAAGTTTTGCTGCTTCATCATTAAATCTTTTTGCCTCTTTTGCACAAACACCAGTATCTAGTGATGGAACTGCTAAAATAATTTGAGCTTTTCCTTTTTGTCCACCGATTTGAATATCACTTAAATCTTGTGCAACACCTGTTACAACTGGTGCTATATCACCAACATTTAGCTCTGTTCCACTTAAGTTTACATCTACTTCACCATGAAATTTTACTGTTGCCATAATAATTTACTCCTATTTTTTAATTAAATTCTTAAAATTATATTTTAATTAGGATAAAGTTTGTCTTAATTACAAATCCTAATTTTATCTTCCTCTAAAATTATCTTTTTTTCTTCAAGAAGTTTTGTTAAAGTGGCTTTAAAAGCCTTTTTGCTCATTGCAAAAGTATCTTTTATATCACTTGCTTCACTTTTGTAAGTGAAATTTATACTTCCACCATTTGCTTTTAGGATATCTAAAACTCTATCTTCATCTATTTTTTGCCCTATTTTTTGTAAACTAATATCTAGTTTTCCATCTTCTCTTACATTTTTTATATAAGCTCTTTTTTTATCACCTATTTGAACATTTTCAAAAATTTCAGAGTGAAAGATTAAACCATCATATAGGTTGTTTACTATTACTTTATATCCAAGCGGTGTTTTTGAGTATAAAAGAATATCAACCTCATCATTTTGTGCTAAGTTTTTTGGCTCTTTATTTAAAGTATATTTTTCACTAGCAATTAGTCTGCTTGTTCTTTCATCAAACTGCATTTGTAAAACTTTGTAAGACTCTTTATAAAAAGTTCCTCTTTGTCTATTTTTTGGAACAAGCAAATCTTTTGCTAATCCAATATCCACAAAAGCCCCAAATTTTGTAGTATCAACAACTTTTAAAGATGCAAACTCATTTAAGTATAAATATGGTTTAAGTGTAGTTGCAACAAGTCTATCTTCACTATCTGTATAAATGAATACATCTACTAAACTATCAATATTCATCTCTTTTTTTACATAAGCATTTGGAAGTAAAACTTCACTTTCATCAAGACTTTCTAAATAAAGCCCTGGTTCGCTTACTCTTTTTACTTTTAGAGTATTTATAACACCCTGTTCTAGTTTTTTGTTTATTTTTCTGTTTTCATTTTTCATATGGTTTTTCCGTCTCTTTCTTTTTTATTTTTTAACTTTTTAATTTTGCAATTTTCGCAAGTTTAACTAGTGATAAAGCTAAAACTGCAACTATAATTATACTAGCACCTGAACTTATATCATAATAATATGATAGTGCTAGTCCTAAAATTGTGAATATTGTAGCTAAAATTGAACTAATAATCATCATTGTTGATAATCTTGAAGCAAAATTTTCAGCTAAATATGTAGGAATTGTAAGAAGTGCAATTACTAAAATAAGCCCAACAGCCTTAATTGCTGCAACTACACAAAGTGCTGATAGTATTAAAATCAAAGTATAAAAAAACTTTACATTTATACCTCTAAGTCCTGCAAACTCACTATCATAAGATACAGCTAGAAGTTCTTTATAAAATATTGATACAATTAAAATAATAAAAATATCAAGTAGTAATAAAAAAAGCAGATCAGCACTTGAAACAGCAATTATGCTTCCAAATAAATAGCTCATTAAATCTACATTATATCCAGGGCTTAAATCTATTAAAACTATTCCTATAGCCATTCCACTTGCCCACATCATACCTATAATTGCATCTATTCTGCTTTTGTTTTTTAAAGTTATAATTGCAATTAAAATTGCTGTAATTATAGAAAAAACCGTAGCTCCAAAAAGTACTGGAATTCCCAAATAAATAGCCATTCCAATTCCACCATAAGCACTATGTGCAATTCCACCAGTTAAAAAAGTAATCTTATTTACTACAACTAAAGTTCCGATAACTCCAGCTGCAATTGAGATTAAAACTCCTGCAATAATGGCATTTTGTATAAAATCATATTGTAAAATTTCCACTAAGCTTCCTTAAAAAATGTCCCATTTTTTAAGGGACCGTTTGTTTAATGACTACTTTTTAGCAATGAACAAGTTCATTTAAAAGTAGCAAAATCCTAAAGAAGACAACGAGTTGTCTTTTATCTAATGTTCATGATTACAGCAAATTTGCGTTTTTCCAAGTGCTGTTAAAAGTTCAACTTCACACAAATGACCATTTTCAATATCTACATTTTTTATAACATCATCAAGTTCATGATATACCAAAGTTCTATTTACATGGGCTACACTTTTTGCATAGTTTAAAAGTACTGATAAATCGTGGCTTACAACAACAATTGCAATAAATTTGCTTAAATCTTTTAATAGTTTATAAATCTCTTGCTGACCTTTTACATCAATACTAGCTGTTGGTTCATCTAAAAAAAGCACCTTTGGATTTGTACATAAAGCTCGTGCTATAAACACTCTTTGCCTTTGCCCTCCACTTAAATCGCCTATTTTTTTATCTGCAAAATCTTCCATTCCTACTTGTTTTAGTGAATTAATTGCACAAGATATATCCTCTTTGCTATATCCAAAAAGTTTTTTATGGCTAATTTTATGCCCCATTAAAACAACTTCTAAAGCTGTAATTGGGAAATCCATATTTAAGTTTGTATTTTGTGGGACATATCCCATCTCGTAGTTTTTAAGACTATTTTCTAAAGTTCCTTTTTGAAGTTTTAAAACTCCTAGAATTAGCTTTAGAAGTGTTGATTTTCCACCACCATTTGGACCAATAATAGCTAAGAAATCATCATTTTTTATATTTAAATTTATATTTTCTAAAGCTTTTGTATTTTCATATTTATATGAAAGATTTTTAATACTTATTATATTCACTATTTTCCTTTTTGCAACCAAGTTGCAATAGTATCAAAAATTTTATTAAATTTCATCTTTTAAATATGAATATATCATCCCTAAATATTCATGAAAAGCCAATTCTACTTTTTCTAAATTTTTTGCACTAAAATATGAACTTGGATAATTGCTTGAGAAAACTTTATGATTTGTAGGAGCTTCAACTATATTTAATCCCTCTTTTTGAAATAACATAGAAGCTCTTTTCATATGACTAGCACTTGTTACAAGTATTATTTTTTCATCATTTACTATTTTTTTACTCTCTATTGCCTCTTCTTTTGTATCTTTTGGAGTATCTAAAGTAATAATATCAAGCTCATCAACTCCTAAAGAAATAGCCAATCTTTTTTGCATTTGAGCATGAGAGTTTGGATCATCAAAAGAGTATCCACTAACTATTAATTTAGGATTTTTATCAATACTTTTTAAATTAAAATAGTGTCTTAATCCTTCAGTTAATCTATTCATAGCTGTTGTATGAACTTCTGAAGTTATAGGTAAATTTTCATTACTAAAATGGGCATTTCCTAAAACCAAGATATATTTAATATCATTTGGTGTTTCAAAAAGTGTTTTATGACTATTTTCAAGTGGAGCTATAATCATATTTGAAATAGTTTGATTGCTTAAAGTTCCAAACCATAAAATAGAGATTATAAGAAATATTTTTGCTTTTTTATAAGAGTTTTTTAACAAAAATATAAATGCCAAAAGAAGTAAAATAACTCCAATTGGCACAGGAAGTAAAAATGCAGAGATTAGTTTTTTTAGATAGAAAAGCATACTATTTTATTAAAGCTTTAATCTCATCTTCACTAATATTGTTTTCATTAAACTTAATAGCTACAATATTTTCACTATTGTTTATATACCACTCTTCTATTTTATCGTTATTACTTAAGATATTTAAATCTTTTTTATACTCATTTAAATCTAAATAAACTGTTTTTGTTTTCGATGGATTTGGCATTGTAAGAATTAGAACTAACCAAACAACACAAACAACAGCAATAACAATTCCAAGTGTACTTAAATCTATTCTATCTAAATAAATTCCACCTAAAACTCCACCAACAAAAGTTCCCATATATCCAAAAGAGTTAAATACTCCAAGAACACTTCCTCTTTGGTGAACTTTTGCAAATTTTGAAGCTAAAGATTGCATAATTGGTTCATGCATATTAAATCCAATAAAAAATAGAACAACTCCAATTACAAAAATTGTTGAACTTGTACTAAATCCTATAACTAAATATGAAATAATAAAAAACAAAATTCCTAAAGCTAAAATCTCTCTAAATTTTGATCTTTTTTCAGCAATAGCAGCTGCTGGTCCCATTGATAAAATTCCAAAAATCATAGCTGGAAGATATACATACCAAAGCTCACTTAATTGCCATCCATAATCTCTTGTTAAAATAATAGGAATAACTAAAAATGCAAATGTCATTAAACCTTTTTGTAAAAAGTTTGTAAGATTCATAATATTAATATTTTTATTTCCTAAAACATCTGCTAATTTTAGTTTTTCATTATAAGTGTGCGTTATTTTTGGAGGATTTGGAACTTTTTTTGCAAGAATATATATTGAAACAAGTGCTAATATCATTGTAAGATAAAATAGTACTGGAACCCCTATAAATCCACCAACAAGTGGACCAGCTATCATTGCAAGTGCAAATGAAACCCCAATAAACATCCCCATAACAGCCATTGCTTTTGGTCTTTCATGCTCTTTTACAATGTCTGCAAGCATCGCTGTTACAACAGCACCAATTGCACCTGCTCCTTGAAGTAAACGACCTAACATCAATGTAAAAATATCTGTTGCAACTGCACAAATAAGTGAACCAATAGCAAAAAGAAGAAGCCCTGTTATAATTGTGCCTTTTCTTCCTAATTTATCACTCATAATTCCAAATGGAGTTTGAAAAATTACTTGTGTTAAGGCATAACCACCAATTACAATTCCAACTAAAGTTGCATTTGCACCCTCTAAACTTAAAGCATAAACCGATAAAACAGGTAATACTATAAACAAACCAAAAAATCTAAGAGCTATAATAAAGCTCAAAGGCATAATCGTTTTAACCATACATAATCCTAAATATATTATAATTTTTGCTTGATTATATTTAAATATTAATAATAAGCGACTAAAAGGTAAAAAATGAAGATTATTTTAGCTTCAAGCAACCAAGGAAAAATCAAAGAGTTTAAACAACTTTTGCCAAATGTTGAAGTCATAGCATTTAGCGATATTTTGGGGAAAGTTGAAATAGATGAAGATCAAGATACATTTCAAAAAAATGCTATAAAAAAAGCAAAAACAATTTATGATTTACTAATAAGTAAAAATTATAAAGATTTTGTGGTAATTTCAGATGATTCTGGAATCTCTTTGCCTATTTTAAATAATGCTCCAGGAATTTATAGTGCTAGATTTGCTGGTTTAAATGCAAGTGATAAAGAGAATAACGATAAATTAATCTCTAAATTAAATGAATTAAAACTAGAAAAAACACCAGCTTTTTATACAGCTTGTATAGCAATAGTTTATAAAGATTTTACATATACAGTTCATGGATTTATGCATGGAATGGCTACAAATAAGGAAATAGGGACAAATGGTTTTGGATATGACCCACTTTTTATTCCAAATGGATTTAATAAAACTTTAGGAGAACTTGATTTGGAAGTAAAAAAAGAGTTTTCACATAGAAGTAAAGCTTTAAATTTAGCAAAAAAAGTTTTAGAGATTATTATTTAATCTCTAGCTTTTTATATAGTGCAATATCATAATCTTTTGCTTTTACATATAAATTATAATATTTTTCATCTTCACTTTTTACAGCTTTTAGAGTGAATTTTTCATCAATTATCTCTATAGTTTTAGAAAGTTCAAAAGTTTCACCTCCTTCATCTAAAGCATTTTTTCTAATACTCATCTCATCTTTTAGATACTCTTTTAAAAATTCAAGATGATTTTTTGCCTGAATATATAAAACTTGATTTGTTAAATTTTCGCTTCTTAAAGCTTTTTTCTCTAAAATTTGTATTGCTAAAAATGAAAAAACTGTTATTAAAAAAATTGTAATAAAAAGTGTATATGCTTTTTTCATTTTAATCTCTTTTTATTTGCCAAGATTGAATAATTTTTTCATCATAATTTATAAAAATATCAACAAAATTTTGAGTTTTTTGAATATTAAACTCTTCAATATTATCTAGTAGTATTGAATTTTTAAAATATAGCTTTTTGTTGTTGTAGTATAGTTCTGAAATCTCATCTATATTTTTTTCTAAGAAGATTTTAGTTGATAGCATTTTGATTTTTGCTTCTTCAAGTTTTAAAGATTCACTATTTTCTAAATAGCTGTTTTTTAAAAATATTGTAGAAAAAATAATAACAACAGATGAAATAATAAGTGTAACAATGAGTTCTAAAATTGTAAAACTATTTTTCATATTTAAAAACTCTTATATTTTCATCTTCATAAGATACTATTTTTAAGGTTTCAAAAGAGGATTTATCATCTTTTACTATCTCAATATTTTTGCTATTTGTTTGAAAACTTGAGTAGTTTTTAACTGTAAATAGATTTTCAATATCATTTAATTTCATATATATTTTTGAAGAAAAAGCATCTTTTTCTTCAAAACTTTTAAATCCCATAATTACAATTAAAAGCAAGAAAATTGCAAAAATAGTTTCAATTAAAGTAAAACTATTTTTTAGATAATTCTTTTGCTTTTCCATAAGAACTTTCAATAGCTTTTATCATAGCATTTCTTACTCCATACTCTTCAAGAGCAGCATAACCAGCAGCTGTTGTACCACCTGGGCTCATAACAGAATCTTTTATAAATGATGGTTTTGACTCTTTTAACAGAAGTGAAGTTCCTAAAAACAGTCCTTGAACCAAATGATTTGCAATATGTCTTTCAATTCCCTCTTTAACAGCTGCATCTGCAAGTGCTTCAGCAATTAAAGCTAAAAATGCCGGTCCACTTCCAGCAACTGCTGTTGCAATATCAAGTTGATACTCTGTATTTAACCATACAGTTTGCCCTATTTTTGAAAAAATCTCATTTGCAAGTTTTTTCTCATCTAAATCTCCAACTAAAGTAGTCATTGATTGATGAACACTTGCAGCAATATTTGGCATTGCTCTTATATAACTTTTTGCTTTTATATTTTTTCTTAAAAAATCCAAAGTTGTACCTGCAAGTATTGAAATCAAAGAATTTGCTTCACCAACAAGTCTTGCTGAAATACTTTCAAGTGCAAAAGGTTTTACACAAAAAAGAATATTTTTTCCACTTATATCCTCTTTATCTTCAAGCTGTTTTATTTCTATACTTGGAAGCTTTTCTTTTATTAATTGAAGCTTTTTTATATCTCTTCCAATCATCTGGATTTCATAAGTTCTTGCCAATCCAAGAGCCAAAGATTGTGCCATTATTCCATTTCCAATTATTGTGATTTTCATATTTTTCCTTTTTTTCACTTATGTTTTATTATATCAATTTACTAATTAATCTTTTAGAGATACATAAAGTAAGTTTTGGCTAATATATTGCTTTATTTATAAAAAGGAAATGAAGATGTTAAATAAAATTAAACTAAGAAACCTTCTTTTAGCAACTTGTGCAGTTTTTGTATTAAGTGCTTGTTCTTCAAAAAGTGAAGCTGAATATAATAAACCAGCCCTTTATTGGTACAATAAAATGATGAAACAAATATCTATGGGAGAGCTTGATGAAGCTGATGATACTTACACTTCACTTGAAAGCGAACATAGAAACTCACCATATATTCCAACAGCTTTATTAATTTTAGTAAACGGACACATGGATGAAGAAGAGTATGCCCTTGCAAACTTCTATTTAGATGAATATATTAAAAGATTTGGATTAAATAAAGATATTGATTATGTAAGATACTTAAAAATCAAAGCAAACTTTATGGGGTTTAAATATCAATTTCGAAATCAACAACTTCTTGATGACACTATAGTTCAAATAGAAAACTTTAAAAGACAGTATCAAAACTCTCCATATATGCCTCTTGTTGATACAATAAATACTAGAATCTATATGGCAAAAGCTAGTTTAGATAATGAAATTTCTGAACTTTACGAAAGAAGAGGAAAAGAAGAAGCTGCAAGAATTTATAAAGAGAGAGCTCAAAATTCTTGGGTAGATTTAGATGAGATTGAAAAAGTAGATGTACCTTTACATAGGTCACTTTTTGAATAAAATTTTAGGAGTAATTTAAGATATGCAATTAGAAAATTATGAGAATTTTCCACAAAACTTACCACTTGTTATTGAAGATGATATTTTTTTATACCCTTTTATGATTGCCCCACTATTTTTAGATAATCAAGAAAATATTAAAGCTGTGGATAAAGCAATTGAATCAAATTCAATGGTAATTTTAGCTGTTTCAAAAGATAATATTGAAAATCCAAGAGTGAAAGACGCTTTTTATGATGTTGGAGTAGTTGGAAATATTATGAGAAAGGTATCTTTACCTGATGGAAAAGTAAAGGTTCTTTTTCAAGGGCAATATAAAGGTAAAATAACAAGTTTTACAGAGCAAGAATCTTTATTTGCAATAGTAGAAAAACTACAAACAGAAGATTTTAATGAACAAAGTGCAAAATCTTTAATAGAAGTTTTAATTGAAAATATAAAAAAACTATCAATTTTAAATAATAAATTTCCAGCTGATTTAATTAAAACAATTGAAGAAAATGATGATCCAATTAGAATTGCTGATTTAGTATCATCTGTTTTAAAACTAAAAAAAGAAGAGGCTTACAAACTATTTTCACAAACAAATATTGAAACAAGAGTTTTAGATATTATTGAAGTTGTAAAAAAAGAGATTGAGTCATATAAAATCCAAAAAGAGATTACAAAACAAGTAAACTCAAAAATAGAAAAATCTCACAAAGATTACTTCTTAAAAGAGCAGATTAAAGCTATTCAAAAAGAGCTTGGAAGTGATAATCAAAAAGAAGAGGATATAAAATCTTATAAGAAAAAATTAAAAGCAAAAAAAGCTTTTATGAGTAAAGAGGCTTATAAAGAGACAAAAAGACAAATTGAAAAATTAAGTAGAATGAATCCAGATTCGCCTGATGCTTCGTTACTTCAAACTTATGTTGAGATGGTTTTAGATATTCCTTTTGGAGAGTATGCAAACGATAAAATATCAGTTGCAAGTGTTGAGAGACAACTAAATAAAGATCACTATTCACTTGATAAAGCAAAAGAGAGAATTGCTGAATATTTTGCAGTAAAACAACTACTTGAACAAAGAAATATCAAAGATTTAAAATCAAAAGGTACTGTTTTATGTTTTGTAGGACCTCCAGGTGTTGGTAAAACTTCACTAGCAAACTCAATTTCTGAAGCACTAAAAAGACCACTTATAAGAATTGCACTTGGTGGAATGGAAGATGTAAATGAGTTAAGAGGTCACAGAAGAACTTATGTAGGAGCAATGCCAGGACGACTTGTAAAAGGTCTTATTGATGCAAAAAAAATGAATCCAGTTATGGTTTTAGATGAGATAGATAAACTAGGAAGTAATCATAGAGGTGACCCAACAGCTGTGAAGCTTGAAGTTTTAGATCCTGAACAAAATCATGAGTTTAGAGATTTATACTTAAACTTTCCAATAGATTTATCTCAAGTTATTTTTGTATCAACTGCAAATGATATTAGAAAAATTCCAGCACCACTTAGAGATAGAATGGAGTTTATAGAGATAAGTTCATATACTCCAAGTGAAAAATATTTTATTGCAAAAGATTATTTAATTCCTCAAGAGTTAGAAAAACATGGTCTTTCTAAAAATGAAGTGAGTATAAATAAAGCAACAATTGAAACAATTATTGCAAAATATACAAGAGAAGCAGGTGTTAGAAACTTAAGAAGAGTTTTTTCTAAACTATTTAGAAAAGTTGTAAAACAAATTTTAGGAGATCCATCTTTACTAAAAGTAACAATTTCTCAAAAAGATTTAAAAGATTATTTAGATAATCCTATTTTTGAGATAGATCCAGCTGATAAAGAGGATTTTGTAGGAATTACAAATGGTTTAGCATGGACAAGTGTTGGTGGAGATATTTTAAAAATTGAAGCAATAAAACTAAAAGGAAAAGGTATTTTAAAAGTAACAGGAAGCTTAGGCGATGTTATGAAAGAGTCTTCAAGCATCTCTTACTCTGTTGTAAAAAGCCTAATAGATGAAAATATTTTAAAAATAGATGAAAATTTAGTTCCTAAAACTTTTAAAGAGGAAGAAGAAAACTCAAAAGTTGAAATAAGTGAAATCTATAAAAGATATGATATTCATCTTCATGTTCCAGCAGGTGCAACTCCAAAAGATGGTCCAAGTGCAGGTATAACTATGGCACTTGCAATTGCTTCACTTTTAAGTAATAGAAAAATAAAAGCAGATATTGCAATGACGGGTGAACTTACTTTAAGTGGAAAAGTTCTTCCTATTGGTGGATTAAAAGAGAAACTAATAGCAGCTTATAAAGCAAAAATGAAAAAAGTTCTAATTCCAAGAAAGAATTTTGATAGAGATTTAGATGATGTTCCACAAGAAGTAAAAGATGCTTTAGAAATAAAAGCTGTTGATAAAATTGAAGATGTTTTAAAAGAGGCATTAATCTAAAATGACTTTTTCTAAAAAAGATTTCACTGCTACAAATATTTTAATAGCTATTACAGTAATAGCCTATATTATTCAAATAAATATAGATTCAGGAAGCCTTTTTATGGGCTTGAATCTATATTTTCTTTTAGGTCATTTTTACTGGCAACCACTTACATCTATGTTTTCTCATGGAGGAATTGCACATCTTGGGATGAATATGTTTGTATTATGGCAGTTTGGAAATATGCTTGAAAGATTTATGGGTAAAAAAAGGTTTTTACTTTTATACTTTATTACAGGAATTATCACTTCACTACTATCTTTTTTATATATATTTTATGTTGATATTCATGTAAATTTAGTTGGTGCAAGTGGTGCTATATGTGCTATTTTAGGATATTTTGCATTTTTTGAAAAATCACAAAGAAGTGGAATTGTAACTTGGATTTTACTAATTTCTGTTGCACCACTACTTCTTGGACTTCCAATTGCTTGGTATGCACATATTATTGGATTAATTGTTGGTTTTTTATATGCAATTGTTGAAAAATATACTATTTTAAGAAGAAGATATTAATTTGAAATCAATTCTTTTTGTTTGTCTTGGAAATATTTGTAGATCTCCTTTAGCTGAGGGAATAGCAAGAAACTATATAAAAGAGAAAAATCTAGATATAGAAGTATCAAGTGCTGGAACTGCTTCTTGGCATGAAGGCAAAGAGCCTTGTGAAAGATCTATAAAAGTAGCACTTGAGTTTGGAGTTGATATAAGCAAACAAAGAGCAAAACAGGTAAAAAAATCAGACTTTACAAAATATGATTTAATTATTGCACTGGATAATAGCAACCTAAAAGATTTACAAAAACTATCAAATAATGCTAAGAACTTACAAAAACTTGGATTTTATGGCTACAACAATGAATGTGTGCCAGATCCATATTACTTCAAAGAGTTTGATGGCTTTTATGAAGTATTTAAAATGATTGATACTTGCGTAAAAAACCTAATTAACCAAAATACATAATCCTCCTAAAAACTTTCTTATTTTATTGATATTAATCAATTGTTAATTTTCTTATTCATATATAATTGCTCCCAGATAAAAGTATAAAGGAGACAAAAAGTGATGGATGAAGTTATAAGAAGTAGACCTGAAATAGCTTTAGATGATTTTTTACCTATATTTTTATCATCTTCTATGGTGCTAATTTTTGGTGCTTTGTTTGTGGGTATTTATACTCTAGTTAAAATGGGAATTCTTAAAAAAATATATGCTCCATTAGCTTATATTTTTTGGATTTTACAAGCTTATTGTATGTATTTTGTAGCTGTTAAACTACAAGTAGATCCAATAGTTGGAAAAATACTAGCTGTTGTAATGATTGCTTATTTAACTTTTCCACATTTATACTACTATTTAACTCACACAGCAGAGACTGAAGAAGAGTACGAAAATCAAGAAATTAAGAAAGGAAAGTAAGCAAATGTCTAAAAAAGTTTCTGTATGGACAAGTAACCGTTTTTGGCAACGATCAGCTGCTTGGGTTACGGGTGTTGCTTCTATTCTACTTATTTGGCTAACTTTTGACACTATGAGTCAAATTGGTATGGGTACAAATGAGGATCTTGAAAGTGGTGTAATAAAAAGAGTTCCAGCTCCTACTGTTATAAACTATAAAATCACTTATGAAGCAAGTGATAAAAGAGGTCATGAAGTTCCAGTTATTGGGGAAAAAGAGAAATTCTTTGGAAGAGATGATTACTCAGAAGAGGAAGCAACTGCTCTTTTACACTTAGGTAAACTAGGTTCTCAAGCAAAAAACTGTATGAACTGTCATACACTTTTAGGAAATGGTGCATATTATGCTCCTGACTTAACTAAAGCATGGCTAGATCCAAAATGGGAACAATATATGGCTATGACTGGAAAAGATACAAAAGAAGAAGCTATTGCTGAATTCTTACAAAACCCATCAAGCTATCCTTCTCATCAAAGAATGATGCCAAATCTTGGTATTACAGCTGAAGAGGCTAAAGGTTTAGTTGCATTTTTAAAACATATGTCATCAATTGACACAAATGGTTTCCCAAGAAACTTCGGGAAAATACAAGGAGCTGTAGATGCAAAATAATATATCAAAATCTAAACAACTAGGTATTATGTACTTTACAGTTGCTGCTACACTTTTTGGAGCACAAATTCTATTTGGTTTAATAGCAGGAGCACAATTTGTTTATCCTGGATTTTTATTTGAAACATTAGATTTCAGTGTTGCTAGAATGGTTCATATTAACGCACTTGTTGTATGGCTTTTATATGCAATGATTGGATCTGTTTACTATTTACTACCAGATGAAACTGGAATTGAAACTGTTGGAATTGGTTTAGGAAAACTTGGGTTTTATATCTTAACAGCTGCTATTGCTGTAGTTGTTGTTGTATATATTTTCGTTCAAATTGGACCTGCAACTGAATCAACACTATGGTTAATCAATGAAGGTAGAGAGTATATTGAAGCACCAAGATGGGCTGATATTGGAATAGTAGTTGTTGTACTAGTATTCTTAGCAAATGTATATTTAACTGCAATTAAAGGTGAGAGAACTGGAATTATTACAGTTTTAATGGCTGACCTTTTAGCACTTGCTGGATTATATCTTGCTGGAATGTTCTATACAATAAATATCTCAATGGATCAATACTGGTGGTGGTGGGTAATTCACCTATGGGTTGAAGCAACTTGGGAAGTATTCGTTGCAGCTGTTATTGGTTGGGCTTTAATTACTATTATTGGAGCAAATAGAAAAATTGTTGAAATGTGGTTATGGATTGAAGTAGCAATGCTATTTGGATCTGGAATTTTAGGATTAGGACACCACTATTTCTGGATTGGAACACCTGAGTATTGGTGGGAAATTGGAGCTTTATTCTCAGCACTTGAGCCTGTGCCATTAGTTGCTATGTTTGTACACGTAATGTATGACTGGGGGAAAGAGCAAGGAATTAAAGAAGGAAAAGGTGAGAAAGCCCAAATGAATAACACACCAGCATTTTTATGGTTTGCAGGAAGTGCATTTGGTAACTTCATTGGTGCTGGTATTTGGGGATTCTTCCACACTTTACCACAAATGAATATCTATACTCACGGTACACAATTCACTTCAGCACACGGTCACTTAGCTTTCTTTGGAGCATTTGCAATGGCTATGATTGCAATGTTCTATATGGGAGTTCAAGGTAATAAAAAAGAGTTAAAAATGACAAGTCTTACAAAATGGGGATTTGCATTAATAACTATTGGAGTTGTTGGAATGACAGTAGCTTTAACTATCGCTGGATATGGTCAAGTTATGATTGAAAGAGCGCAGTTTGGTGCGACTTGGGAAGCATATTTTATTGGTCAAAGTAGTGTTTGGTTTAAACAAGCTATGGGTTGGAGATTAGCTATGGGACTTGTTACATTTGTAGGTTTCTTATTTTTAGTAATTGATTTACTAACAATAAAAAATGCAAAAATAAATCAAGAATCATAAAAGGAGGTAATTATGTTTACAGAATTTACAGATATTGTTCCAAGTTTTTTTGGATGGTTAAATCAAGGTCCTATGACTTTGACACTATTTTTACACAGTGCAATAGTTCTTCCAATGTATTTTATATACAAACAAGAGAAGAAAAGATTAGAGAGTGAAAATAAAGGCAAGTAAAATTTTATAGTGGTAAAGCACTATAAAACTTACTAAACTATTGTTTGGTTGTATATCTATTTTATTAAAAGGGAGAAAAAGATGAAATTAACAAAAGTTTTAAGTATGGTAGCAATTGCTAGCTTGGGTTTAACAACTGTTTCTATGGCTGAAGAGATAAAATTAACTGAAGAGCAGATGAAAGATGCCAATCAAGTATATTTTGATAGATGTGCTGGGTGTCATGGAATGCTAAGAAAAGGAGCTTTAGGTCCTACACTTGAAGCAAAAGAGATGAAAACTAGAGGTACTGAGTATCTAAAAACAATAATTCATGAAGGAACTCCTGGTGGAATGCCAGATTGGGGAAAATCTGGTGAATTAACAGCTGCTCAAACTGAATTAATGGCAAAATATATTCAAGTAGAGGCTCAAACTCCACCTGAAAAATCTCTTGCTGATATGAAAAAATCTCATAAAGTTGTTATTCCTGTAAAGGATAGACCAAAAAAACCAGAAGCTGGTGCTGAAAACTGGAAAGATTATTTCTCAATAATTTTAAGAGATGTTGGACAAATTGCTATTATTGATGGAAAAACAAAGGAGATTAAATCTGTTGTTCCATCTGGATTTGCAACACACATCACAAGAACAAGTGCATCTGGAAGATATATGTATGTTATTGGTAGAGATGGAAAAGCATCTATGATTGATATGTGGATGAAAGAGCC
>CANRCH010000015.1 GCA_947629065.1 uncultured Aliarcobacter sp. | reverse complement strand
CTTTGTGAATCTTTTGTTGAGTATTTACAAGAAAACATTTTATTATAATCTTCAATAAACTCATCTAGTTTCTCTCTTGAGTGCTTGTTTATATGTGTTTCATCTATAAATGCACCTTCAGATTCTTCAAGTTCTACAATTCCTGTTGCATCTTTGTCATCTTCATTTGCACTATATGAAAATATTGTTGCAATTTTTAGATTATGCTCTTTTGCCTTAAAAGTTTCATAATATTTTATTAACATATCAACACTACTTACACTCATCATAGCTGTAAACTCTTTTGAGTGTGTTTTTCTATCATGATTTGCTAAGATATAATCAACTATTTTTGTAACTCTATCACTACTTTCTAATAGCTCTTTTGTATCAATATCTTCAACATCAATATCTATATTTGTAGCACTATCTTCTTTTTGTTTATATCTTCCAATATACTCAACACTAAATTTTAAAACATTCTCATCATTAATTGCATCAGTTATTACATATTTATGTAAGCACTCATCAAAAAGCTCTTTTGTAGTTCTTTTACCAAGTGCATTTCCCACTGCATTTTCTACAAAAATAGGTGTTCCTGTAAATCCTATCATCTGATTATTTGTAAAGAATTTTGTAATATTTAGATGTGTTTCACCAAACTGGCTTCTATGACACTCATCAAAAATAAACACTATGTTTTTATCTTTTATTTTATTCATTTTTTCTAAATAGTGTTTTTTTGAAATAGCCGTATTTAGTTTTTGAATTGTTGTAACAATTAGTTTTGTATCATCTCCAAACTGTTTTACAAGGGTATTTGTATTATCAGTTCCATCTACACTTCCATCACTAAAGCTATTAAACTCTTTTGTAGTTTGAAAATCCAAATCTTTTCTATCTACCACAAACACAACTTTAAATACTTTTGGTAATTTCATAAGAATTTGTGCTGTTTTAAAAGATGTTAGAGTTTTTCCACTTCCTGTTGTATGCCAAATATAACCATTTTTATTTGTATCTCTAACTCTTTCAATAATAGCTTCAACTGCCCAAAACTGATAAGGTCTTAAAACCATTAAGATTTTTGGAACTTCTGCTAAAACTATATATTTACAAATCATTTTAGACAAATGACATCTTTCTAAAAAAACTTGTGCAAAATCTTTTAAACAATCTATTCTATTATTCTCTTTATCGCTCCAAAAAAATGTTTGTTTGAAATTCATAGCTTCTAGTTTGCTATTTGCATAATATTTTGTATTTACACCATTTGAGATTACAAATAGTTGTATATAGTTAAAAAGTGCATTGTTTGCACCATAAGAGTGTCTTTTATATCGTAAAGTTTGATTAAAAGCCTCTTTTAATTCTAATCCACTTCTTTTTAACTCTATTTGACAAAGTGGAAGCCCGTTTATTAGAAGTGTTACATCATATCTATTTTTATAAACTCCATTTACACTTACTTGTGAAGTTACTTGAAATAGATTTTGGCACCAATGTTCAGAATCTAAAAACTCTATATATTTACTAGTTCCATCATCACAAAGTAAAACAAATTTATCTCGCAATATCTTTGCTTTTTCAAAAACATTTCCTTTATTTAAATGATTTAGAACTCTTTTAAATTCACTATCACTAATAGTTGTTTTATTATGCTTTTCAAGTTGAATTTTTAGATTATCTTCTAACTCTTTATCATCTTTAATAACAACTCTTTCATACCCTAAACTTTGGAGTTGTTTTAATAAGTTTTCTTCTAATAGTGCTTCGCTTTGTGTGTTCATTTTGTCTCCCTAAATTTACTTATTAAAAGCAGAATCTAAAATATTTTTTAATTTATCCGTATAAAATATACTACCAAAATCATTTTCTTCAAAAAGACCTTTTTCTATTAAAGTATCTAATATCTTTTCTACAATAATTCTTTTTAGAGATTTACTTGAATTAACTACTTCATCAACAAACAATGAATTATTAGTTTTGTCTTTTATATTGTATTGATAAATTGTTTCTAGAAAGTTTATTTCATCTATCGAAAAATCTTTAAGAATCTCTTTTTTTTGTAATTCTAATAATTCATTTTTTTTATGATGTTCATCTTCATATTTTTGTAATTTATCCATATTTTTTGCATATTCAAGTAATTGATTTTGCAATTTTATGTTCTCTTTATCTTTATTTTTTATTTCGGCTGAGTGGTTATCTATTAAATTTTCCATCAAAGTTTTATTTTCATTTATTGTTATATTAAGCTTTTCAATTTCTTCATCTTTTTGATTTTTTATTTCATCTGCTCTAGCTTTTAAGTTTATTTCATAATCTGCTTGCAATCTCTCTTTTTCTTTTTTAAACTCTTCTTCTTTATCCTCTATTGCTTTATCTATCTTTTTTTTAGTTGCTAAATCAATATTTGTTAATTCTTCTACCAATTGATTTTTTTCTTTTCTTATATTTAGTATTTCATTAAGATACTTATCTCGTTCACTACCTAAAAGTATTTCTTCTTTTTCTAATTTTGCATATTGTTCTTTTATCTTATTTTGATGTTTTTTCCAGATTGGCATTGCAATATACCTTTCAAAATAAGGAAAAATTGCTATTGAAATTAAAGCAAATAGAAATGGGTATAATGTGGTACTTAAATAAATATCTTTTATACAAATAAAATCAAAATATGGAATATTAATAATTATTGATGTTTTATAGTTATCTATAAAATGAAATTTATCTTCTATTGATTTTGTAGACAATAATACAAGGATATACCTATAATTAAATATCAATAGTCCAATCAAAAAAGAACCAAAAAATGGTGATTTTATTCTCTGAAAAAGAGATGCTTTTAGCTCTTTAGAAATTTCTTTATACATATAATTTATCCTTATAATTTATTTTTTCAATTATTTTTTTTATATACAATACTCTTTTATTTTTTTTTGATAACCAAATATTATTAATATTTTTTGGTTGAGGATATTTTAATCTTGATATAATTTCAATTGCAGTTGTTATATCTACTTTATTAATATCAATACAATTTTTTTTGATAGCCGATAAACCTGTCAAATTATATCCATAGTATGCAATTAGTAAATAGCTTTTAGAAATATCATATTTTTTGGCTTTTTTATCTAATAATATAGCTAAAATTTGTTCTCTTAATTTTCTATAAAAAGTTTTTTCAAATCTATTTGTAACAACTCTAATAAATTGTTGTTCAATTGTACTTGCACCTTGATATTTATTTTCTAATAACCTTACTTTTATTGCTCTTAAAATAGCAATAGTATCAACACCTCGATGTAATTTATTTCTTCTATCTTCTGCTAAAATTAGTACTTGAATAAATCTTTTATCAATTTTAATATTAGAAAAATCATCAATTATTTTTAAAGACTTTTCTATATCATCTTTAAAAGATTTAATATTTAATAAATTTATTATATTTGCTAATAATATTATTGGCATTGCTGAAATTCGAAGAAAAATTATCAAAAAGGTTTTCTTTGCCAAATACAAATTCCTTTTGCATCTCCAGCTGTTGATTCAAACTCACCTTCTAAAACATTGCTACATTTACTAATTATTTTTTGAAAAGATGTACTTTCTCTATCGGTTCCATTTTCAATTATATGAATAGATATTTTATCAGCACCAAAATAATTTCTTTCAATATATCCTTTAAATTTCGACCTTATTCTATCTTTTCCTATATATTCTTTTGAACCATCTTTTAATGAATTTTCATAGATTTTTTCAATAGTTCCTTCTAATTCTTGTCCTTTTTGCAATACAATCATTTTATACACAAGTACCATATCCATATATGGATTATATTTCGTTTCCTTGGTTATTGTTTTTATATACCATACTCCCGAACAATCAGTTATTGATGAAATTTTTTCTTTATAAAAGAAAATTATTATAATAATGATTAATCCTGCTATTGAGTTTGAAAATATATCTTTTAAATCAAATAAATGTGAGAAATCCATTTTAAACCTTATATAAACATCTGTTGCAAAAGAGATTTTTTAAAATCTTTTGTTAAATTCAGTTGTTTTTGAACTTTTTCAATCTTAGTGTCGATTGATAATAGGAAGTCAGCTATCTTAGCTTGTTCTTCTATACAAGGGAAAGGTATTGCTTGATTATCAACTTCTTTTTTGTTTAATCCTATCTGGGCTGTACCATTGGCTTTTTGTCTAAATGATTTGTTTACTGTATAAGAGTTAATAACATACTGTAAAAATATAATATGACCTTCTTTAATTGTTAACTTATAGATATGGTCTCCACAGATATATTTGCTATAACTTTACCTATAATGAATCCTCCGCCAATATCATCTTTTGGCATAACTAAATCATTAGTTGTTAGATAATCATCATCTAAAAAAGTATACTTTTTAGCCACTAGTTTAGGCTCAGAAGATATACCTCCCATATCAACAATAATCTTATTCCCATTTTCATCTATATATTTACTTTTAGATTGTCCAGATATAATACTAAATATCTGAGATAACTTCTTCTCCTCCCACTCACAAAACTCACTACCATCATCATCTTTAAATCTAATCTCTTGATTAAATATTTTTTGCATTACACCTTTTTTGTATTGTTTTAAAAGTTCTTCTTTTTTTGTAAGTTGTTCTATTTTTGTATCAATTGAAATTAAAAAAGAAGCTATTTTCTCTTGTTCTTGTTTTAATGGTACTAAAAGCTTAATCTTTTTAACCACATCAGAATTAAGTTTTGGCTGAGCTGTTCCAGTATTATATTTTGTATAATTTATTCTTTCTAATGCCTCGCATAAAAACGTATTAGAATCTTTAGCTTGAAAAATATGTGCATGATTATTAACCCAAAATTTACCTTTTGCTAAAAATGCTAATCTTGAATTTCTCATCACAATATTAGCACCATCTTCACCGAGAAGAATATATTCTCCATCAAATATATAATCTTTTACATAATCAATAATTCCAGAAGCACCATAATAAGGATATTCTCCTTTTATTCTATCTATTTCAGTAAGAGGGATTCTTTTTGAATTGTAAAAAGTAGCTATTTTACCTAATTGCTTTTCTTCCCACTCCACACTAAACTCTTTAAACCTTAGCTTTGGTACATTTATATTTTTACTCATTTTTAGCCTTGCAAAATATTCACTATTAGATTTATAATAGTTTCTTTTTGTTTTGGATCACTTTTTGCAGTCATAAGTGATAGTGCAACCAAAGCATTATCATTTATTTTGAGTTCCCCATTTGATTTATAGAGCATATTGTTTTTACTTAAAAAAAGTATAAACATAAAAGCACCTATTCTTTTATTTCCATCATTAAAAGGGTGTCCTTTGATAATATAATAAAGCAAATTTGCAGCTTTTTCTTCAACACTCTCTAGCAAATCAACTCCACCAAAGGTTTGATAAATATTTCTTAAAATTCCTTCAAATTCTCCTGCTTTTTCTCTACCAAAAAGCTCTGTTGCTTCGCCTTTTTTGATAAGTTCATCTTTTAGTTGAGCTATATATTTTTTTGCTTCATAGCTATCTAGTATAAATTTTGCCTCTTTTGGTACAAAATCTATTTTCAAAGAGTCTTCATCATAGCCTTGTAAAAGTGTCCAAGTTCTTGAATAGTTTAATATAACATCTAGCAAACCTTTTGCTTCGCTTAGTTCTATTTGTGTATCTGAAATAGTGCTTTTTAATAGAGATATGGTTTCATTTAACTCTTTTAAACCTTTTTGCTGTAATCGTTTTTCATTTACAGCATATCCTTTTACTATAAAATCTTTTAAGATTTTTGTTGCCCATTGTCTAAACTTTACACCATTTAAAGATTTCACTCTATACCCAACAGAGATTACTACATCAAGATTATAATATTTCACATCTTTTTTTTGTGTTTTATTCTCTATTGCACCATGTTTAGTGGTATGTGCAAAATTTGCACACACCACATTTTCTTCTAGTTCTTTATCTTTAAAGATATTTCCTATATGCCTTGAGACAACTGTTCTATCTCTCCCAAAAAGCTTTGACATCTGCTCTTGATTTAGCCAAATAGTTTCATCTTCAAGTCTTGTTTCCAGCTTTATATCCCCATTTGTATCTTCATAAATTACTATTTGATTATTTAGTTCATCACTCATTCTTTCTCCTAAAACGGTGTAGGAATACCAAGTTCACTGCAAAAAGCTTCTATTGTTTCATCTGTTTTTTTCATACTAATTTCAAGCTCTTTTAACTCATTTGAGACTTTATCCAAATCTATTTGCTCCTCTTCTTCAAATGTATCTACATATCGTGGGATATTTAGGTTGTAGTCATTTTCTTTAACTTCATCAAGTAAAGCAACATAAGAGTATTTATCTATTTGTTTTCTATTTTTATAAGTATCAATTATTTTTTCAATATTTTCAGATGTTAGATAGTTTTGATTTTTGGCTTTCTCAAACTCATTTGATGCATCAATAAATAAAATATTATCACTATTTTCTCTACACTTTTTAAATACTAAAATACAAGTTGGTATTGATGTTCCATAAAAAATATTTGAAGGAAGTCCAATAACTGCATCAAGATAGTTTCTATCTTCTATCAAATATTCTCTTATATGACCTTCAGCTGCTCCTCTAAACAAAACTCCGTGAGGTAATACAATAGCCATTGTTCCATTATCATCAAGATGATAAAGCATATGTTGTATAAATGCAAAATCAGCTTTAGATGCAGGTGCTAATCTTCCATATTGGCTAAATCTATCATCATTTAAAAATAGTGGATTTGCACTCCAGTTTGCAGAAAAAGGAGGATTTGCAACAATAGCTTCAAATCTATGTTCCAAATGTTGTGGGTGCTCTAGTGTATCTTCTTGTTTAATATCAAACTTTCTATAATGAACATCATGCATAATCATATTCATTCTTGCAAGATTGTAAGTAGTTCTATTTAACTCTTGTCCATAAAAATTTGATACATCTTCAACCTCTTTGGCAACTCTTAAAAGTAGTGAACCACTTCCACAAGTTGCATCATAAACTGATTTTAATCTACTTTTTCCAACAGTTACAAGCTTTGCTAAGATTTTAGAAACTTCTTGAGGAGTATAGAACTCTCCTGCTTTTTTTCCTGCACCTGCTGCAAATTGTCCTATTAGATACTCATAAGCATCACCAAGAACATCTCTATCGTGATTTTTTAGTTCAAAATTAATATTATCAAGATGATATAAAACTTTTGCGATTAATTTATTTTTTGCTTCTTCAGTTCGTCCTAGTTTTGTGCTTGTTAAATCTAAATCTTCAAATAGGTGTTCAAAATCATCTTCGCTTTCTGTTCCCATAGTTGAAGTTTCTATATGTCTTAATACTTGAGTTAAATCATCTAAAATGAAGTTATTGTTTTCACTATTTCCTTTTTTAGCAATTGCAGAAAATAGTTCATTTGGTTTTAAAAAGTAACCAAGTTGTTCAAGACAATCATCTTTTAAACTCTCTAAAATCTCTTTTTGCTCATCATTGTTTTCATCAAGATTTCTAAATTTAATCTCATCTTCTTTTAGTAGTTCATTTGCAAAGTTTTCAATTTTTTCAGAAAGATATTTATAAAATATAAACCCTAGAATATAATCTCTAAACTCATCGGCATCCATTTTCCCTCTAAGCTCATTTGCTATATTCCAAAGTTGCTGTTCAAGTGCTTTTTTATTCTCTTCACCCATTTTATTTATCCCCTAATGTTAATATTATATATAATCTCAGTTTTTAATTTCTGTTTTTTTATCTCTTCAATTGAAAGATTTTCAATCTCCATATTCATTAATTCATCTATACTTTTAATGTTATTTTGAGCTACTAATCTTAATATTATGCCTCTATAAGCTTTTGCAAAATGGCTTACAACTTTTCCATCTTTTATAAATTTCATTGTGTAGTATGGTTTTTTTATAGTGTAAAACTTCTCATAAAAACCAGCTCTTAAATCCAAAATATCCTCATTTTCTAAAAACTCATCAAGCTTTAAAGAGAAGTTTTCATTATAAAATTTTTCAAGCTTTAAACCCAAAAAACTCTCACCTTGCTTTAGTTTATAATCTGGGATTTTATCACTAGCTTTTAAAACTCCAAACAGATTTGAAAAAATCAAGGTATTTTCATCTATATAGTTTTTTTCATTCTCATTTAAATTTGAATAATTTAAATAATCATAAGCAACTCCTGTATATCTTTCTATTGCCTTTTTTGTGTTTTGTGAAAAAATATCTTGTCTGTATTTATTTAAAATATCCTCTTTTTTTGTGCCAAAAAGTTTTTCTAGTTGCTCTTTTGAAGCTGTTTTTAAAAAGTCATTATAAGAGTTCAAAATCTCTAATCTTTTACTGTAAAGTTCTGGAAAAATAAAAGAGTTTTTATTTAAAAAATCCCCTTCTCCACCACTAATTTTTGTCTCACTTGGAGAAAATAGTATCTTCATTTTTATCCTTTTTCGCATAATAAAAGTTTATTATATTTTATTATACAATCTTTGCTATAAAACTATTTTTTATACTACTTTACACTTAAAAATTGGAAAAAACTATGAAATCTATTGAAATAAAACAGTATATATTTTTGATACTTGGTGCATTTTCTTTATCTTTTGGAGCAGTTGCTTTTTTATCTCCAAATGAGATAATAACAGGTGGTGGAGTTGGTATTTCACTTCTTTTACACTTTTTATTTCCATCTATAACTTTGGGTATTTTAATGGCTCTTGTAAGCCTTCCTTTTTTAATAATTACATATCTATATTTTGGGAAGAAATTTCTAATAAAAACATTTATAGTTGTAATTTTACTATCTACTTTTACAGATATTTTAAAGCTTTTTATAAAAATAGAGCCTATCACAAAAGATATTTTATTAGCTGCTATTTTTGGTGGAATTTTTATTGGTTTAGGTGTAGGCTTAATAATAAAAGGTCGAGCATCAACAGGAAGTACATCTGTAATTGGTGAGATTGTTGCAAAAAAAACAAAATATAAAGCAGCTGAAGTTTTACTTTTAATTGACGCTTTGATTATGTTTGCCTCTATTTTTGTCTATAACGATATTAACAAATCTTTGTATAGTTTGCTTAGTGTTTATGTTGGAATAAAGGTAATTGATATAATTCTAACAGGTCGCCCATCTAAAAAAATAGTAAATATTGTATCAACAAATGTAGAAGTTTTAAAAGAGCAAATAAGAGAAAAAATAGAAGAACACGGAACAATTTTAACAGGTATTGGACTTCACCAAGGGCAAGAAAAAACTATAATTTATGTAACTGTTGAAGCCTCTAAAATAGAACTTCTAAAAAATCTAATTAGAAAATATGACCCAGATGCTTTTATGATAATCTCTGAAGCAGCAGAGTTTTTGGGAAGAGATAATAGTTTTTAAACTAATTTATTCTAAAAATTCTCCATCAACATAGAGCCACATTTCATTCTCTTTTAAAAATCTACTTTTTTCTACAAAGGAGATATCTTGATGTCCTTGAAAAAGTGTTGCTTTAAATGTAACAAAACTTTCAAATTCATTCTCTTGAAAACCTAAAATTTCTAAATTTCTAAACTCTGTATTTATTGAAAAGTTTTCAATATCTTGTTTCCAATTTAAAATATCATTTGTATAATCTTGATTTTCTTTATGTGTAGTTTTTATAATGTATTCACTTAAATTTAAAGCAAAAGCACAATATCTTGAACGCATAAGTTCAAGTGCAGTTTTAGGTTTTGTTATATTTTCATGAAATATTTTGCAACATTTTTTATATTTCTTAGTAGATTTACATAAACATAAATCATTGTTTGAAATCTTCAAAATCTTTCCTTTTTTAAAGATTTTAGCAAATTGAAGATAAAACTAAGAGTTTATACTCCTAGTTTTAGATTTTTGAGATTAGTTTAATTTTTTAAGAGCTTTCTCTTCAAGTTTTTTAGATTTACTATCTATTTTTTTGTTTACTTCATCTGTTGCTTTTTCTTTAGACTCTTTTTCAATCTCTTTTACTTTTTTTGTAGATTTTTCTTTAACTTTTACATCGTTTTTTACATTATCTACAATGCTATCTCCAAAACCTTTTATATTTTTTAAATCCTCAGGATTTGAAATCTTACTAGTTTGTCTATACTGAATTATTTGTTCAGCCTTTTTCTCTCCAATACCTTTAATACTCATAAGCTCCTCTTTTGAAGCTGTTTGAAGGTTAATTTGAGCAAATAAAAAACTCGCTCCCAAAGCCATGATTGCTACAATTTTTTTCATTTTTTCTCCTCATTAAAATAATGTAAAAAATTATAACATAATTTTATAGATTTGTTGTATATGTATGAAGTCTTTTATGATCTAATATTTTTATATAACCTTTTTCATTTTGAATAATCTCATCTTTTTTAAGTTTTGATAGTTGTCTTGAGAAAGTTTCTGGTGTTATATTTAAAATTTGTGCAATTTTTACCTGCTTTAAACTAGGTAATAAATCCTCATTTTCACATAAAAATTTAGCTATTTTTTCCATACTATTTAGTGTGATATTATAGTTTATAAAATTTTCTAAGAATTTAATCTTTTTTGTAAGTGATTTTATAAAAAACATTGCAACTTCTGGTTTTTGTAAAAACTCTTCTTTAAATTTTTTATAATCAATCAATAAAACTTCTGAATCAGTTTCAAAAGAACAGTTTGCAAGAAAATTCATCTCTTCATAATTCATAATTTCAGCAACCAAAGATGGTGCCATTAAGTTATGAATTACTACTTCATTATCCTTAAAGTCATGTGTATATAGTTTAACAATTCCTTTTATTAAAAAATGAAGATACTTAGATTCATCACCTTTATAAAATAAAATTTCACCTTTTGTAAAACTCTTCTTTACTGAAATTTTCTTTAAATTTTCTACTCCTTCTTCGCCTAAAAAGCTAAAAAAATCATAGTCACTGAAGTTTTTTTTAATAGTCATATTTCCTCTTTGTATTGATAGTCATCAAGAAATGGTTAATGATTATATGTAAAAATAGTAAAAAGTAAAGTTAAAGTGACCAAAATGACTACAGAAAAATTTGAAACGGAAATAATTACATTAAAAACATTTTATGAATTATACTGCAAAGATAAGCATCAAAATTTAGTTCAAAGAGTTGAAAATTTAGAGTATAAAGATTCAAAGTTTAGGCTAGAACTTAATCTTTGTCAAGATTGTTATAATATTATTAAATACTCTATTGATAAACTTGAAGTTTGCCCACATGAAATAAAACCTAGATGTAGAACTTGTCCAAGTCCATGTTATGGTAAACAAGAGTGGAAAGAAGCTGCTAGAGTTATGAAATACTCTGCAATTAAACTATCTTTAGGAAAAATCAAATCAAGAGTTATGAATATATTTGGTTCTACCAAACAATAGGAACTTTATTTAAAGATTTCAAAATCTCGTTTGTTTTTGAAAAATGTTTACAACCAAAAAAACCTCTATAAGCACTAAGTGGGCTTGGGTGAACTGCTGTTAGAATATGATGCTTGCTTTCATCTATTAAAGAATTTTTTTTAATAGCTGGGCTTCCCCAAAGTAAAAATACAATATCACTACAATTTTCATTTATATATTTAATAATATTATCTGTAAAAATTTCCCAACCAAGCTTTTGGTGGCTTCCTGCTTTTTTCTCTTCTACTGTTAAAACTGCATTTAAAAGTAAAACTCCCTGCCTTGCCCAAGATGTCAAATCTCCATGTTCACAAGAAGATTTTTTTCCTAAATCTGATTCAATCTCTTTTAAAATATTTTGCATAGATGGTGGATTTTTTATATTTTCTGGAGTTGAAAAGGCTAAACCTTGTGCTTGACCAATTCCGTGATATGGGTCTTGCCCTAAAATTACCACTTTTAGGTTTTCAAGTTTTGTTAAAGAAAAAGCATTAAATATTTTATCTTTTGGTGGAAAAACTGTAGTTGTTTCATACTTTTCATCAATAATAGTTTCTAAACTTTTATAGTAATTTTTCTCTTTTTCTAAATTAATTACTTCTTCCCAAATCATATTTTTTAACCTTTTAAATAGTTCCTATTTAAAAGGAACCTGTATCATATTTATCTATTTTATCATGCAAGAAAAATTTATGATGAACTTGAAAGAGACAATTTTACCCTTTGGGGGACACAAAGTGGCAAACTCTTGTCGAAAAAGAGTTAATCACAAATTCTTCCAAAATAAAAAAAGCTAAGGCAAAAACCTTAGCTTTGTAGTATCAAAAAGTATAGATTATAATTCAGGAGATTTAATCACCATCATTTTTTCTACACTCATATCATCCATTGAGTTTCCAATTCCACCCATTCCAAGTCCAGAAACTTTTGCTCCACCAAATGGCATCCAATCCACTCTAAATGCTGTGTGGTCATTTACCATAACTGCTGTTGCGTTTAGTTTTTTAACTGCTTTTAAAGCTTTGTCAATATTTTTTGTAAATACTGCTGCTTGGAAAGAAACATCTAAACTATTTGCTCTTTTTATAGCTTCATTTATATCTTTATATGAGTAGATACAAACAACAGGTCCAAATACCTCTTTTGTAGATACAAGTGCATCATCACTTGGATTTAAAATAACTGTTGGCTCAAAACAAGATGCACTTATTCTTTTTCCACCAGTTAAGATTTTCCCACCTTTAGTAACTGCTTCATTTACCCACTCTTCAACTCTATCAACTTCACCGTTGTTGATTAATGGTCCAACTTCTGTTTTTGGATCTAGTTGATTTCCAACAACCAGTTTACTAGCAGCACTTGAAAGCTTACTTGCAACTTCATCACAAATTGACTCATGCACAAAAATTCTTTGAACAGAAACACAAACTTGTCCAGCATGGTAGAATCCACCTTTTGCTAAAGCTGGTATCATATCAGCAATATCTGCATCTGGCTCAACAATAACTGGTGCAACTCCACCATGTTCTAGTACAACTCTTGTTCCATCACTAGCTTTTGAATTTAAATACCATCCAACACTTCCACTTCCAATAAATGTTAAGAATGCTGTTTTTGGAGAAGTTGCTAGTAATTCTCCACCTTTTCTATCACAAACAACTGCTTTTGCCCAACCTTTTGGAAGTCCCGCTTCTTCTAAAATTTCAACAAGTCTTACTGCACTCATTGGAGTTTGAGTTGCTGGTCTAATAATTACTGGACATCCAGCTGCAATTGCAGGGATTACTTGGTGAACAGCTAGATTAAATGGGTGATTAAATGCAGAAATTGCAGCAACTACACCTATTGGCTCTTTAAAAGTATATGCCATTCTATTTGCGCTTGTACTTGTATGCCCCATAGCAATCTCTTTACCTTCAAATGCACCTAAATGCTCAATTGCTAATTTAATACCGTTTATTGCTCTTAAAATCTCAACTTTTGAGTCAATATAAGGTTTTCCACCTTCACTTGCACAAAGAATTGTAAGCTCTTCAACTTGAGAACTCATAATCTTCATAACATTCTCTAAAATCTCAACTCTTTTATATTTTGGTAACCAGTTATCTTTATCTAAATATAGTTCGTAAGCTGTATTTATTGCTTGTTCTACTTCTTCAAAACTATTAAAATCTACACTTCCTACTACTTTTCCATCAAATGGTGATGTAACATCTATTTTGCTCATTTTTTGCTCCTTTATTTGAATTTTTTAAATTAAAAAAGGGGCTTTAAATTAAAGCCCCTTTATTTTAGACCTAGATTTATACTAGGCAAGTTTTTTGTGGTAAAAGTTCATTTAAAATTGAGTGATTTAAAGAGTAATCAACTGCAAGGTCGATTAAGTGAACACCTTTTCCATTTACACACTCTTCAAGAACTTTTTCAAACTCTTCTACTGATTTTGGTCTATAACCTTTTGCTCCATAAGACTCAGCATATTTAACAAAATCTGGATTTCCAAGATCAAGTCCAAATGTTTCTAGACCCATTCCTGTTTGTTTCCATTTAATCATTCCGTAAGCGTTGTCATTTAAGATAACTACTGTTAAATCAAGCCCAAGTCTTACTGCTGTTTCCATCTCTTGAGAGTTCATCATAAATCCACCATCTCCACAAACAGTTACAACTTTTTGGTTTGGATTTACCATTTTAGCTGCCATTGCTGAAGGAAGTCCTGCTCCCATAGTTGCAAGTGCATTATCTAATAATAGAGTATTAGGTTTTGCACATCTATAGTTTCTTGCGAACCATAATTTATATACACCATTATCTAGTGTTAAAATATCTTCATCTGCTAAAGTTTGTCTAATAGCTCTAACTGCTCTTTGTGGTAAAATTGGGAATCTATTATCTCCAAAATATTTAGATAATCTTGTTCTAATTTCATCTGCTAATCTTCTATAGTAATCAAAATCCCAGTGTGATTGAACTGAAATTTTCTCACTGAATTTAGCTATATTACAAGCAATATCTCCAATAACATCCATTTGTGGGAAATATGTATCATCTACTTCACTTGGGAAGAAGTTTACGTGCATAACTTTAGTTGCACCCTCTTGATTTGACATAAAGAATGGTGGTTTTTCAATAACATCATGCCCAACATTAATAATTAAGTCTGCTCTATCAATTGCACAGTGAACAAAGTCATCTTTAGATAGTGCAGCAGCACTTAAACATAATGGGTGATTTTCATCAATAACACCTTTCCCCATTTGTGTAGTAAAGAAAGGAATTCCCGTTTTATTTACAAAATCTGTTAAAGTATTTCCAATTCTTGTTCTATTTGCACCTGCTCCAATTAAAAGTAATGGTCTTTTTGCTTTTTCAATCATAGAAACAGCATCAGCAATAACTTCATCAATAGCTGCTGGGTATTTTACTTGGTGTACTGGATATACATCTGTTCCAGCATCAATATTTTCAATAGAGATATCTTCAGGGAATTCAATATGAACTGCACCTGGTCTTTCAGTTGTTGCAATTTTAAATGCATCTCTTACAACTGATGGTACATTATGAACATTTACAATTTGTTTTGCAAATTTAGTCATTGGTCTCATCATTCTTACGATATCAATAATTTGGAATCTTCCTTGCTTAGATTTTTTAATTGGTTTTTGACCTGTAATCATAAGCATTGGCATTCCACCAAGTTGTGCATAAGCTGCACTTGTAGCAAAGTTTGTAGCACCAGGCCCAAGAGTTGATAAACAAACTCCAACTTTTCCTGTTAATCTTCCATAAGTTGCAGCCATGAATCCTGCACCTTGCTCGTGTCTTGTTAGGATTAATTTAATTTTAGATTTTCTTAGAGACTCTAAAAAATCTAAGTTTTCCTCACCTGGAACACCAAAAATATACTCAACACCTTCGTTTTCCAACGCTTTTATAAATAAATCTGATGCATTCATCATTAATTCTTCTCCATTTTAATTTTATGAATTACTTAATCATATTTAATCTAAAAATTAAATCTGCTTAATTTCTCTTATAATATTTCAAAATATGAAAATTTTGTACATTTATATACAATTATTTACCATACTTGATAAACAAGTTGTATTATAACCATATTAATTCTATTCTATATATAATATTAACACGATTTACTATTGTCTCATTTTTTCATTAACCAAAAGTTACACTTTTAAAATAAAGCCCCTAAAATAGGGATTTCAAATTCCATTATATTTCTTTTCTTTGTTACTAATCATCACATTTAATTATATTTTGAAAAATTATTATTTTTTGATAAACTATAATCTTTTTAAAGGAGAATATATGAATAATAGAAAAACTTTAATCTTTGATTTAGATGGAACACTATTAAACTCAATTGATGATATTGCAATTTGTATGAATGAAGTTTTAAAAGAGTTTAATTTAAAAGTTTTCGAGATTCCTGAGTATAAATATTTTGTTGGATATGGTGTTGATATTTTAGTTGAAAATGTTTTAAAAGCACAAAATAGTGAAGATGATAAATTTTTAAGAGAGAAAATTTCAAAAAGATTCAAAGAGGTATATGACAATGTACTACACAAAAATACAAAACCTTATGATGGAATTATAGAACTTCTTGAAACTCTTCAAGAAAACAGCTGTAATTTAGCAGTATTATCAAACAAACCACA
The DNA here is from genome assembly GCA_947629065.1 of uncultured Aliarcobacter sp. GTDB lineage: Bacteria > Campylobacterota > Campylobacteria > Campylobacterales > Arcobacteraceae > Aliarcobacter. Next base: position 2,294 of record CANRCH010000015.1, on the reverse strand, counting down.
TAATTTAACTGTTTCATATGTAAACAACTCTTTTCCAAATATTAATTTTTTAGAGATTCATGGTCAAAAAAGTGATGTTCCAAAAAAACCTGACCCTTTTATGGCACTTGAAATTGCAAAAAAAATAAATGTAGATCCAAAAGATGTATATTTTATAGGAGATACAAAAGTTGATATGCAAACAGCAAAAAGTGCAAATATGACTGCAATTGGTGTTTTATGGGGTTTTAGAGATGAAAAAGAGTTAAAAGATTTTGGTGCAGATCATATTGTAAATAATCCTTTGCAAATAATAAAAATTATCCTTTGACTTGACAAAGCTTGATTTTAGTGATACAATTTCAAATATTTTTAAATAAGGATTTAATATGTCAAAAGTAATTAATCAGTTAAAACAAATTCAAGCAGATGCACACGCATTATATGTAAAATTACATAACTATCACTGGAATGTAAAAGGAATGGATTTCCACCCAGTTCACGCATATACAGAGGGTTTATATAATGAAATGTCAGTTATATATGATGATATGGCTGAAAGAGCAATAATTTTAGGTGGAAAACCATATTTAACTTCTCAAGAGTTAATTGATGCAACAAAAATTGAGTGTGAAAAAGGTGATAGTTTCAAATCTAAAGAGATAGTTGAAAAAGTTATCAAAGATTCTGAATATCTTTTAAAAGCATTCAAAAAACTAAGTAAACTTGCTTCTGAAGAAGAAGATAAAGGAACTGAAGCAATGGCAGATGATAAAGTTGCACAGTTAGAAAAAAATCTATGGATGCTTAATAGCATGACAAAATAATAAAAGAGGAGTTTCATCCTCTTTTAGCTACAATACTTTTCAAATTTAATCTATTTTACAATATTTAATCTACACTAAATTTAACATATTTTTTAATTTACAAAGAGTCTATTATGAAAAAATCAATTAATCATATATATTTAATTATATTATTGTCTGTTTTATCCTCTGTTGCTCCAATGGGAGTAGATACATATTTACCATCCATCCCAGAAATTGCAAAATATTTTGATATTTCTACAAATAAAGTTGAACTTTCACTATCAATTTTTTTAATAGGTTTTGCAGTTGGTCAAGTTTTTGGTGGTCCATTATCTGATAGATATGGAAGAAGAATAAGCTCAATTATTGGGCTTTTGGGATATGCATTTTTTAGTTTTTTAATAATATTTAGTGGAAATATTTATGAACTTTGGGTTTATAGATTTTTTGAAGCACTTTTTGGAGGAATTACAGTTGTAAATGCAGCTGCTGCTGTACGAGATAGGTTTAAAGGTGAAGAAGCTGCAAAAGTATTTTCACTAATTGGGCTTGTTAGAAGTTTAGCACCACTTTTAGCACCTGTTTTTGGTGCAGCTATTATTCACTTTTTCCCATGGGAAGGTGTTTTTGTATTTTTAACAATTTATGCTTTAGTTGTTGCATTTTTTGTATATAAAGATTTACCTGAAAGCTATACCTATGTAAAACAAAGTGTTTTTGAGTCTTATAAAGTTGTTTTATCAAACTTCACAGCTTTAAAACCTATGTTTGTCTTAGCTATTAATTTTGGGGCATTTTTTATAATTATTTCAAAAACATCGTTTATATATGTTGAGCATTTTGGTATTTCAACAGATATTTTTCCACTATTTTTTGGAATAAATTTTATAATGATGATGATAATGATAAAAGTAAATCTAAATCTTCTTAAAAAATATAAAGCAATTGATATTGTAAAAGTTGCAATATATTTTCAAATAGTTGTTGGGGCTATTTTTTTGATGCTACATAAAGATATAAATCTATTTACAATGGTAGTAATTCTTGCACTTTATATGAGTACAATGGCATTTATTTTTGGAAACTGTATGGCACTAGCGTTAGAACACTTTCCAAAAAATGCTGGAGTTGCTAGTGGAGTTATTGGAGTTTTACAGTTTGGACTTGGGGCTTTAATATCTTCAATAGCACTTAGTTTTGAAGATAGTGGATTTTTTGTAATTGCATTTAGTGTTACAGTTTTAGCAATTGTAAATACTTTTATTTTAAAAAGTTTGAGAAACTAATTTGGAAACTGGACTTCAGTCCAGTCGTAGCAAAAAGTTTTGGATGATAACTAACAGCTAAAAAATTGTTTTTATTTTATGCTAAATATATGTTGCCATTGGCTGAGGATAAATCCTCAGTTCCGATAAAAAGCTGAAAACCTCTATCTTTCTCAACATTGCTAAAGCAAAGTTTCGCTCTAAGCTGAGAAATTCTCAGTTCCGAAATATTTTTTCCTAA
>CANRCH010000014.1 GCA_947629065.1 uncultured Aliarcobacter sp. | reverse complement strand
TTTCATAAAAATAATTGTAGGAATTGATCTAATTCCATATTTTACTGCTAAATCTTGCTCTTCATCTGTATTTACTTTGCAAATATTTGCTTTTCCTTCGAAATCTGCACCTAATTCTTCAATAACTGGTGCAATCATTCTACAAGGTCCACACCATGGAGCCCAGAAATCTACCATAGATACACCTTTACTTGTAACTTCTTCAAAGTTTGCTGATGTTAATTCAATATATTTTCCCATTTTTTATCCTTTTTATAAAATTTAAAATTCTCTCTTAATATTTCTAATCTTAAAAACTATTAAAATTAAAACGATAGATTATACATTTTAAAAACTTAAGATTTGTTTTATATTCTATAACATTTACTAATGAAGAGTAAATAATTTTTTGGCTAAAATATTAAAAATTTTTATTATGGATAATTAAATGGATATTAGAAAAGAGTTTTTAGAATTTTTTAAAAGCAAAGGGCATAATATAGTATCATCTATGCCTCTTGTTCCAGATGACCCAACACTGATGTTTACAAATGCTGGAATGGTGCAGTTTAAAGATATTTTCACAGGAAATATTCCAGCACCAGAGAATAAAAGAGCAACTTCTTGCCAACTTTGTGTAAGAGCTGGTGGAAAACATAATGACCTTGAAAATGTAGGTTACACTGCAAGGCATCACACACTTTTTGAGATGCTTGGGAACTTCTCTTTTGGAGACTATTTTAAAGAGGATGCAATCTCTTATGCTTGGGAGTTTATTACAGTAAATCTTGCACTTCCAATAGAAAAGCTTTGGGTTACAGTTCATGATAGCGATGATGAAGCATTTAATATTTGGACAAAATATATAGATCCAAGTAGAATTATGAGATTTGGAGATAAAGATAATTTCTGGTCAATGGGAGATACAGGTGCTTGTGGACCTTGTAGTGAGATTTTCTACGATCAAGGAGAGGAGCATTTTTCAAGCCCTGAAGATAAGATGGGTGGAGATGGAGATAGATTTTTAGAGATTTGGAATCTTGTATTTATGCAGTACGAAAGAACAAAAAACGGAGAACTTCTTCCACTTCCTAAACCATCAATTGATACAGGAATGGGACTTGAAAGAGTAATTGCAATTAAAGAAGGAGTTTTAAACAACTTTGACTCTTCAAACTTTAAACCAATTATTGAAAAAATTGAAACTCTTGCAAATAAAAAAGCTTCAAAAGAGACAATTGGTTCATATAGAGTAATTGCAGATCATTTAAGAGCTTGTTCATTTATGTTAAGTCAAGGAATTTTATTTGGAAATGAGGGTCGTCCTTATGTTTTAAGAAGAATTTTAAGAAGAGCTGTAAGACATGGATATTTAATTGGATTTAGAAAACCATTTATGGCTCTTTTAGTTGATACTTTAGTAGATATTATGGGTGGACACTATAGTGAGTTAAAAGAGAAAGCTTCTTATATAAAAGAGCAGTTAAATCTTGAAGAAGAGAGATTTTTCAAAACAATTAAAGATGGAATTGAACTATTTAATGAAGAGCTAGAAAATACTAAAGATATATTTAGTGGAGAAGTTGCATTCAAGCTTTATGATACTTTTGGTTTCCCTCTTGATTTAACACAAGATATGTTAAAAGCAAAAAATCTTGATGTTGATTTAGATAAATTTGAAGAGCTTATGAATAAGCAAAAAAGTATGGCAAAAGCTGCTTGGAAAGGTAGCGGAGATAGTGCAAATGAGGGAGATTTTAAATCTCTAATAGAAAAATATGGACAAAATGAGTTTGTTGGATATGAAAATATCACTTATCAATCTAAGATTTTAGCAATTTTAGATGAGAATTTCAATGAAGTTGAAACTATAGAAAATCAAACCGCTTGGATATTGTTAGATAAAACTCCATTTTATGCAACAAGTGGTGGACAAAATGGAGATATTGGGGCTTTAGAGTTTAATGGTGAGAACTTTATGGTTGAAGATACCCAAAAATTTCATGGATTAAATCTTTCTAAAATTCAAAAAAATAGCACAAAATTATCAAAAAATAGTGTTGTTGAAGCTGTTGTTGTAAATAGATATGAAGTTGCAAAACATCACAGTGCAACTCACCTACTTCAAAGTGCATTAAAAATGGTTTTAGGAGATAGCGTTTCTCAAGCTGGAAGTTTTAATGATGATAAAAGATTAAGATTTGACTTTACATATCCAAAAGCTATGACAAAAGAGCAAGTAAATGAAGTTGAAGATTTAGTAAACTCTATGATTGCAAGAGCTTTAAAAGGAAAAGTAGAAGAACTACCACTTGAAGAGGCAAAAAATAAAGGTGCAATAGCTATGTTTGGTGAAAAATATGGCGATATTGTACGAGTTGTAAGTTTTGGAAAAGATGTTTCTATTGAGTTTTGTGGTGGAACTCACGTAAAAAATGCAGCTGATATTGGAAGCTTTTATATTGTAAAAGAGAGTGGTGTTAGTGCAGGGATTAGAAGAATAGAGGCTGTTGTTGGAGCAAGTGCTATTAAATATACAAAAGATGCTTTAAATAAAATTGAAGAGATTCAAGCTGAGTTAAAATCACAAGATTTAATTGCTGGAATTAAAAAATTAAAAAATGATATAAGAGATCTTAAAAAAGATTTAGCAAATGCACAAAATAGTTCATCTACAAAGTTAAACGAAGAGTTAGTAAATGGCGTTAAACTAATTGTAGAAATTGTTGAAAATGGTGATTTAAAGAAAATCATTGATGATACAAAAAATGGAAATGAAAAAGTAGCAATTTTACTTCTTCAAGCAAAAGATGACAAAGTTTTAATAGTTGCTGGAAGTAAAAATACAGACATAAAAGCTGGTGATTGGATTAAAAACATTGCACCAATCGTTGGTGGAGGTGGTGGAGGAAGACCTGATTTTGCTACTGCTGGTGGAAAAGATATAAGTAAAATTGAAGATGCCAAAAAAGCAGCATTGGAATTTGCAAAGGCAAACTTATAATAATAGTTTAAGAGATAGCTAGAGCTATCTCTTAAATTTAATCAATCATTTAAATAATATTCAACCGTAACAACAACTCTTAAAGTTTTAATATCTTCACTATTTTTATCTCTACTTTTCATCTCAACTTGACCTTGAGTAGCTTTTTTGATTTTTCCTAATTTGCTTTTAGAATCTTTTGCAAATTTTTCTGCAACTTCTCTTGCATTTGCTGTTGCTTCTTCTATCATTTTTGGTTTTATATCATTTAATTTTGTATAACTATACTCAACAGCAGTTTTTGGATCCCACTCATCATATTTAAATGTTACTCCATTTTGAGATAGTTCAAAAAGTTTAGAGTTTATCTCTTTAATATTTTTTACATCACTAGAGCTAACCATAATTGTTCTAGCTACACTGTATCTAAAAATTACATTATTATCTGCATTATATGCAAACTCATATTTATCTTGAACTACAGGCGAAGCCACAGATATAAACTCTTTTTTTACACCATTTATCTCTAAAAAATTTACAACTTTTTGCGTATCATCTTCAATTTTTTTAGAAACTTCATTATAATCATTTCCTAAAACTGAAATTTTTATTGGCCAAATAACTCTATTTGAATCAACTTCTTTTTCAGATAAACCTTTTACAACAACTGTTCTTTCTAACTCTTTTGTTTTAATAAAAGCACCTGAAAGCAAACTTCCTAAACTATATAATCCTAAAAAAAGTGCAATTGCAACAACATACAGTGACTTGTTATTCATAAATCTCCTTTATTTTGTGATAAATTTATCTTTATTTAGAAACACTATTATAGTAGTAATTAGTAGAATAATTGTAAAAAAGTACAACATAATATCCCAACCATAGTTTTTATATATTATTGATGGGATAAAAGAACCCAAAGCTCCTCCAAAATAGTAAAAAGTTAAATACATTCCAGATGTTAAAGATTTTTGTGAAGCTTTCATTGAGTTTGCTAATTGAGTGCTTACTGTATGTGCTGTAAACATTCCAATACAAACTAAAAATATAAGTAATAATAGGTATAAAATATTTTGATTTGTTAAAATAAATATTGAAAATATGAAAAATATTAGTGAATAAAAAATTGTATTTATCTCACCTTTGAAAAACTTTACAATTTTTTTAGAGTTTAGTGAAACCAAAATTCCCATTCCATATCCAAGATATAGTAAAGCTATTTGAAACTCTGTTGCACTTTGCGAAATCTCTTTTACTCTAAAAGGTAAGACATTTAAAACTCCAGAAAAAACAAAGAATACGCAAAACATCACAAAATATACAATTGCAAATCTTTTGTCTTTTAAAATATTTAAAATATCTCCAAGTTTTGGTTTAATAATTGCAGCATCTCCACTATAATTTAATTTTTTTATCATATAAATTGAAATTAATAGTGCAAAAGATAATGAGTAAAAAACATACTCATAAGAAAAATTTGTAGCAATAAAACCAGAAAATAGTCTTCCAACAAGCCCACCAAAAACTGTAGCAGCAACATATATAGACATATTAAATTTTACATTTTCTTTATCTATATTTGCCAAAATACTCATAAGAGAAGTTAAAATTGCTGGAATTACCAAGGCTTCACAAACTCTAAAAAATAGGAAAAATTCATAAGAACTTGAAAGCCCTAAAAATATATTTGTAATTAAAAGTATAAAAGATGCATTTATTAACATCTTTTTAGCACACATTTTTTCTAAAATATATCCATATATTATTGGAGAAATTGCCATAAAAAGCAAAATTACAGCCGTAAACCAAGATGCTTGAACCACTGAAATATCAAAAGTGGTTGCTAAAAGTGGTTGAAGTGGTTGAGTTGCATACATTACAGACATAACCACAATTAGTGCATAAATAATAATTAATAAATTTTTCAAAATATAGCCTTAATTATCTAAAAGTGTTTGCACTATCTTTTGAAAAATAAGTTTTAAAGAAATTCATTCTAACTAATGATTTGTTATATTCAACAAAAAATCTATTTTTATCTAAATATATATTTCTTTTCCCAAAGGATTTTAAAATCTCATCTGTATAAATTCCATCAAAATCTATTATTAACAAATCATCTAAAACTCCAAAACTGTTTATAATATCAATATAGTATTGTTCATCTATTATATATGTACTTATTTCAAGGTTTGAAAAATCTTCTCTACTTACTAGTTTAAAACTATTTACTTTTATATTATCTCTAAATAGATCAACAAAATATCCTCTTGATAGTCCATTCCATTTACAATCACTTTTAATAGAAATATACTCTATAAAAAGTCTTTTATATTTTAAATCATCAATATTTTGAATATAAGAAAAGTTTGAACAGTAATCAAATGTAGAAATCTTTTTATAATTACTAAATTCACTATCTAATTTCTGATTTTTTACAGAAACACATGAATTTAACAAAAAAATTATAGCTATGAAAAATAAATTTTTATACATTACAACTCCGATACAATAAAAGTTTATTATACTCTTAAATATTTTAGACTTGACATATTTACTTTTTTCTTATACTATTAAGTGTTTTTTTCAATATTTAAATGAGGTGATTTTATGAAAAGTACTAGGCAATTATCCTTTATTTTGTTATTTAATATTCTATTTCTTACAGGTTGTTCTGTTAAAACCAGTCAAGAAACTGTTGATATGTCAAAATATAGTGAACCTTACTATAAACCATCAATTCATCACAATGCCTCTTTAAATAACACTCAAAATATAAAAAAACTAAATAAATCAAAAGTAGATGAAGAAGAGAATATTTTTACAAATAAAAATAGCTATGTTTCAAAAAAAGAGAATATTAGTAATAACCTTTTAAGTTTCTATAAAGATTGGGAAGGTACAAAATATAGACTTGGTGGAACTTCTAAAAAAGGAATTGATTGTTCTAGTTTTGTACAACAAGCTATGAAAAACTCTTCAAATGTGACACTACCAAGATCTACAAAAGAACAGATAAATATAGGGAAAACTATAAGCAAGAATGAACTTCAAATGGGAGATTTAGTTTTCTTTAAAACAGGTAGAACAAATCATGTCGGAATCTATATTGAAGATGGAAAATTCATGCATGCAAGTACAAAAATAGGTGTAACTATTTCAGAACTTGATAATACCTATTTTAAGAAAAATTACTGGAAAGCCCAAAGGATTATTAAGTAAGGTTATATTATGTTCAAAAAATCTCTTCTTGCAGTTTCTATATCTATTCTTTTAAGTTCAACTCTTTTTTCTGCTGAATTAAAAAAAGATTACAATAGCCTAAAATCGACAAACTATAAAAATTCAAAAGTATTTTCAGAGTTTTATAATGAGATGAAACATTTAGACTATAAAATGGGTGGAACAGGGAAAAATGGAATTGACTGTTCTGCTTTTACACAAAAAATGTTTAAAGAAAAATTCAATGTACTACTTCCAAGAACGACTAGAACACAAGTAAATGAAGGTATTGAAATAAAAAAATCTGAATTAAAACCAGGTGATTTAGTATTCTTTAAAACTGGAAAAACTGATAGACATGTTGGTGTTTATGCAGGAAATGGTGAGTTTTTACACGCTTCAATTAAAGGTATTCAATTTACAAAACTTGATAAACCTTTTTATAAAAATGCCTATTGGACAGCAAGAAGAATTATTAATTAATCTTCTTACTTATTATTTATTCTTCTATAAAAAACTATCCATTAAATATAAAAATAGCACACAAATAAAATATATTTTAACTGCATAAAAAATATTTAGTTTAAAAACCTCTTTTGCATCACATAAATATCTTGAACTAAGTGTTAAATTAAGCCCTGAAATTGGTGAAGTACTAACAGTTGTTGCCCATGCCATCAAGAATGTCATAGCCAAAAGTGTATCATTCACTCCTATAAAAAAATCACCCAAAACTGAAATAGAAATAATTGGATGAATTCCTATAAAAGATAGTATTATAAATATAAAAAGCATAAAAGATGCCACTTTATAATCAAAAACTTCAAATGGAAATTTAAATCCAACTCCACTTAAAATTGAACCTAAAATAATTCCAAAAAGCCCAGCAACCAAAAAAAGTGAAATCTCTGATCTCATTTTTGGCATCTCATTTAGTATGTAATTTTTTAATATTATAAAGCTATTTATAAAGCCTTTTTTTATTGGTAAAATTATAACTGTAAGTAAAAAAGCAAAAAATGATATTAAAACTATTGTTTTTGCATCTTTATAAAAATAGTTTGAAACTAAAACCAAAATAGCCAATATAATTGGAATATATAAAGTTCCAAAAGATAGAGGATAGCCATAAAAATTATCTAAATTAAACTTCTTTTTAGCTTCAAAATATGTTATTAAAAAGGCAAAAAAAGCTAAAAATAGTCCAAAACTTATTATATAAAGTGTATTTAAATTTGGGGCATAAGTACTTGCTGCTGCAAATGCTACAAAAAATGGCGACCAATACGCATCGCTTGAAAACGATCTTGTAAGAAGTACAATTTGACTAGGGCTTAATTTTGCTTTTTTATACATTTTATCTGCAACAATCAAAAGTGCTGATAGATTTATAACAGAGCCAAAAAGATGAACACTAAAATAAGTTTTTAGAAATGATTTTTTACCATTTGGTAACTCTTCATTTTTATCTTTTCTTGGTGTTGCTATTAGTTTTAAGAAGCTAACTGCAACCAAAAGTATTAATAGATACAAGTTTACATCAAATGCTTTTTTATAATCTATTTTATAGTCATTATATAAATTTACTAAAAATGCAAAAAAGCTAAGTATTAGTAAAATTATTAAAAGTTTTCTTTTATTTAATGAAAAAAATAGTAAAAATGCTGCACTCCAAATAAAAACTACTGAAATAATTTTAAAATTTTCATCAATAAAATATGAATATATTGCAAAAATAAATGATAAAAATATTAATAAGCCTGAAGTTTTATTGATTGTTTGCACAAATCCCCTTTACTCTTTTAAATTTGTATTATAGTATGATTTTATTTTAATTAACAAAAAGGAAATATTTTGATAAGACTTGGTTCATCTTCACCTACAAGAGCAAAAATTTTAAAAGCATTTAATATAGATTTCATACAACAAGGTGGAAACTTTGATGAAGATAGCATAAAAACAACAAATCCTAAAGAGTTCTGTTTTCTTGCAACAAAAGGTAAGTTTGAAGAGCTTTATTCTAAATATGGAGTTCTTAATATGCCTCTTCTTGTTGCTGATAGTGTGGTTACTTGTGAAGGAAAACTCTTGCGAAAAGCAAAAGATTATGATGATGCAAAAGCTATGCTAGAACTTCAAAGTGGAAATAAAACAAGTGTAATTACTTGTATGATTTATAAAAGCATTAATTTTGAATTTATAGATATTTCTATCACTTCATATATTTTTGAAAAATTTCAAGAAGATGATTTAGAAAGCTATTTAAATAGTGGCGAATGTTTTGGAAAAGCAGGTGCAATAATGGTTGAAGGTTTTTGTAAACCTTATATAAAAGAGGTTGTAGGGCTTGAAAGTACAGCTATGGGATTGAGTATTGAAAAACTAATTCCCTATTTAAAACTAGAGCAAAAGCTCTAGTTTATTAATCAAATGATGGTTTTTCTGTTGTAGCAGTTGATTCTGGAAGTTGTGGATAAGTAATAACTGGTTTATCACCTTTTAATGCTCTTAAAAATGTTTCTATTTTCTTAGCATCTGTATCATTTATCTCAATTCCTAATTGAACTGATCCCATCTCTTTAATTGCATCTGTTAAAGCCCAAATTTGTCCATTATGGAAATAAGGTGCTGTTTCAGTAACATTTCTTAGAGTTGGAGTTTTAACCATACCATTCTCATCACCTTTAAAATCACCTACATTTGTAAATGAATATTGGTTTGCAATTTGGAATGGTTGCATAGTTCCACCAAGTGCAATACCTGTATGACATGCTGTACAACCTTTATTTAAAAATGTTTGAAGACCTTCTTGCTCATCTTTTGTTAAAGCTTTTTCATCACCTTCAAGGAATTTATCAAATCTTGATGGAGTTACAAGAATTTTTTCAAATGTTGCAATTGTTTCTGTAATTTTTGCAAAATCAACTTTTACATCATTTCCATAAGCAGCTTTAAACTCATTTACATAAGCTGGAATTGAGTTAATTCTTTGCTCAACAAGTGCTGGAGGTGCAGCCATCTCTGGTCCTGCTTGAACTGGTCCTTGAGCTTGATCTGCTAAGTGAGGACTTCTTCCATCCCAAAATTGTGCTTTAAAAAACACTGAGTTATAAACTGTTGGAGAGTTTAAATGTGATGGGTTTGCTGTCCACCCATGTCCAATAGCTGCAGGAACACCATCAGCTCCACCTAGTCCTAAGTTGTGACAAGTATTACATGAAATAAGTCCACTTCTTGAAACTCTTGGATCAAAATATAATTTCTTACCTAATTCTACTTTTTCTGTAGTAATCGGATCATTTTTATCTGTATCTATAAGTTTCATTAAAGTAACTTTATCTGATGGAATTGCTTCAAGACCAGCATTTTTTGCTTTACTGATTAAAGATTGACTTGCAAATAAACTACTTGCACCAAGTATTACTGAAAGTGAAATTGCTAATTTCATTTTTTCCTCCTAAATTAATAATAGGTTAATAATAGGATAATATTTATTAAATGAAAATTAATTTTATACATTTTTTGGAATTTTATTATAAATTTTACTTATAATACAGGACAAAAAATATCCTATTTAAAGGATATTTGTTTTGATTATAATAGCAAATTATGATTGTTTTTTATATTTTATTTACTAATTGTAAGGGAGTTAATTCTAAAAAGTTTTCAACACAAGCTGTATCACCGTGTTCAATAAATGAGTCTTCATACTCAAAAGATTTTATTTTTATATTATTTATACCTAATCTACTTAATTCTTCTAAAATTGCACTTGCAACGCCACCTAATTTTTGGGAATCACTAAATATATACCAAGAGTCATATTTTTTTGCTAATTCTTCTAAAAGTTTACTATCAAGTGGTTTTACAAATCTTAAATCTACAATTGTAATATCTTCTCTATGAAGTTTTTCAACCTCAATAGCTTTTGAAATAGCTGCACCATAAGAAATAAATAGTTTATTGCTAGAACCTTCTTTTAAAACCTCGGCTTTTCCTAGTTCAAATGGTGTTGATTTAAACTCTAACTCTTTAAAAGAACCTCTTGGGTATCTAATAGCACATGGTGAATTTAAATTATATGCAAACTCTAATGCTAGTTCTAAAGTTTCATTATCTCTTGGTGCAAACAAAGTCATATTTGGAATAAATCTTAAAAAACTTATATCAAAAACTCCTTGATGAGTCTCTCCGTCATTTCCAACAATTCCAGCTCTATCCATAGCAAAAACTACAGGTAAGTTCATAATACAAACATCGTGAATTATTTGATCAAATCCTCTTTGTAAAAATGTAGAGTATATAGTTACATATGGTTTAAACCCCTCTTTTGCCATAGCTGCCATTGACGTAACTGCGTGCTGTTCAGCAATTGCAACATCCCAAAATCTATTTGGAAAAGCTTCAATTAATTTATCAAGTCCTGTACCACTTGGCATGGCAGCTGTTACACCAACCACATTTTCATATTTTTTTGCTAAATTTAAAAGTGCATCTGAATATACAGCCGTTGCACTTTTACTTGAAGATTTTTTAGTAAACTCTCCATCTTCAACATTAAAAGGACCCACACCGTGCCAGTGTTCATGTTTCCCTTCAGCAATTTTATAACCTTTTCCTTTTACAGTTCTTGCGTGTACGATTACAGGTTTTTGCATAGATTTAGCAATCTCTAAAGTCTCTATAATCTCTTCTATATTATGCCCATCAATTGGTCCAATATAATCAATTCCTAACTCTTCAAATAAAATTCCAGGAGTTATTAATTTAATAGAGCTCTCTAATCTTTTTGCTAGATAAGTTGTACCTTCTGGCATATTATTTCTTATAAATTTATCAACACTTGCTTTAAAACTTTGATATGTTTTTCCAGCTAAAATTTTTGATAAATATTTTGATATTGCACCAATTGGTTTTGCAATACTCATCTCATTGTCATTTAAAATAATTACAACAGGAAGTTTCAAATCTCCAAGCTCATTTAGTGCTTCATAAACCATTCCAGCACTCATAGAACCATCTCCAATCATCACAACTGGAACTCTAGACTCACCTTTTAGTTTAATTGATTTAGCAGCTCCAACAGCAAGTGAAATAGAAGTTGAACTATGACCAGCTACAAAATAATCAGCTTTATGCTCTTTTGGTTTTGTAAATCCACACATTCCACCAAACTGTCTTATTGTTTCAAATTCTTCCCACCTTGAAGTTAAAAGTTTATGTGGATAACACTGGTGTGATACATCAAAAATAAAAGGATCACTTTCTACATCAAATACATAATGCATTCCAAGAGTTAATTCAACAGCACCCAACGTTGATGAAAAATGCCCACCCTTTCTTGAAACTACATCAATTATTCTATCTCGTATCTTTGATGCAATCTCTTCAAGCTCTTTTGTAGATTTTCCTTTTACTTCAATATTCAAAGCTTTTTACTCCTACTTTAACTCTTCTAAAACTTCATCAAGTAGTTTGAATAGTTTTGTATTTTGTTCATTTGTTCCAATTGTAACTCTAATTGCATTTACACCATATCCTGTTAAATCTCTTACAATCATTCCTCTTTGTAGAAGTTTTTGTGAAACCTCTTTTGAGTTATAATCTTTTAACATTATTGTAATAAAGTTTGTATATGAAGGGATATAATCTAATCCTTTTGCTACTATGTAATCTTCATATCTTTTCATCTCTTCAAAATTTTTAGCTATACAATTCTGTACAAACTCTTCATCTTTTAAAGCCTCAATAGCTGCAGCCAAACTTAAAGTTGTAATATTAAAAGGTGCTCTTAATTTGTAAAAAGTATTTATAATATTCTCTTGACCTATTCCGTAACCAACTCTCATTCCACCTAATCCATAAGCTTTTGAGAAAGTTCCTAAAAATACCGTATTTGGAAATTTCGTGATCAAATCTTGAGGATCAATAGCTTTTGTAGCATCTTTATACCTAGCAAACTCCATATAAGCACCATCAACAACAACCAGTGTATTTTTATCAACTGTTTTTAGAAACTCATAAACTTCATCTTTTCCTATACACTCTCCTAAAGGATTGTTTGGAATACAAAGGAAAATAACATCAGCACCTTCTTTTTTATATAAATCACTTAACTCTTGTAAGTTATGTTGTGCCGACTGCGTTTTTAATATTTTTGCACCTGTTTGCTTTGCATAAATTTCATACATAGCAAAAGTTGTTTTTGCCATTAAAACTTTTGAATCGCTACTACATTTTGCATGTACGCAAAACTCTAAAATTTGATCACTTCCAGAACCAATAATAATATTTTTACTTTCAACTTTGTATTTTTTTGCTAATGCTTCTTTTAGTTCAAACATAGAGTCATCTGGATATTGATACATATTTTTTACAATACTTTCAACTTTTGAAATAACTTTTGGTGAACATCCAAAAGGGTTCTCATTTGAAGCTAGTTTTACAACATCTTTTGGATCTATTCCATACTCTCTTACAACCAATTCAATAGGTTTTCCAGCTTCATATATTGAAACATCTTCTAAAACTTTATTAAATTCCATTTAATTTCCTTTTTTTCTTTCGTCTTTTTTATTTAAATATCTTTTATCTCTTTTACATAAGAACCTAATATTTTAACACTACTCTTATGTTTCTCAAGCACTCTTTTAATATTATCATCATCTTTATGTCCATCAAAATCTATAAAAAATATTGAATCACCTTCAACTATATGTGATTTTATCTTTGTTAGATTTATTTTTGCATCATTTAAATCGTTTAAGAATTTTACTAAAACCCCTTGCTCATCTGGAAATTTTGCAAGAAGTGAAGTTTTATCATTTCCACTTGGTGCATTTTCAAAATCACTTAAAATAAAAAATCTTGTTTTATTGTTGTCTTTATCCTCTATATTTTCAAATAATATTGGAAGATTATATAGTTTTGCAGCAACATGAGCACAAATTGCAGCACTATTTGGTTCAAGTGCTGCTAATTTTGCTGCTTTTGTTGTACTTTCAACGGGAATTAGTTCAACTTCATCAAGTCCAAAATTATTTAAAAATTTTCTACACTGTTCAAAAGCTATATCTTTTGAATAAATCTTTTTTATATCTTCTATTTTATCACAAGTAGTTGCCAATGTATGATGAATATTTAGTACAACTTCTGCAACTATTTTTGAATCAAAATTTGTAAAACCATTTATTGTGTCATTTACTATTCCATTTGAAGAGTTCTCTATTGGAACAACTCCATATTTTACTTTTTTTGACGCTAACTCTTTAAATATCCCTTTTATAGAAGAGATTGAAACATAAGAACTCATAGCCCCAAAACGGCTCTCTGCTGCTTGATGTGTAAAACTTCCTTTTGGTCCTAAATAACCAATATTTTCAGGAAGTTCTAAATTTCTTGAAATTGCAAAAATCTCTAAAAATAGTGCTTCAATAGCACTTCTATTTAAAAAACCATTTTTTTCTTTATTTATCTTTTCAAGTCTATCAATAATAGATTTTTCTCTTTCAGGTCTATAAATAGCTCCACCACTTTGTGCTTTTATAACTCCTACTTGATGAACTAATTCCATTCTTTCATTTAATAGTTCAAGAAGCTTGTTATCTATGCTATCAAGCTTGTTTCTAATTTCGTTTAAACCACTTTCACTCATATTTTGCCCTTATTATATAAACTCAATTTCGTGTGCAATTAAATCTTCAAAACTCTCTCTTCTTCTTATTAATCTATCATTTCCATTTTCAAGTGAAATTTCAGCAACTTTTCCTCTTGTATTATAGTTACTACTCATTGTAAATCCATAAGCCCCTGCACTATAAATTGCAATTAAATCTCCATTTTGTGTAGTAGGAAGATCAATATTTTTCGCAAAGAAATCTCCACTTTCACAAACAGGACCTACTACATTACAATCACTTAAATCTTTGTTTTCGTTTAATACTTCAATTCTATGATATGCATCGTAAAGTGCAGGTCTTAAAAGATCATTCATAGCTCCATCAACAATTACAAATCTTTTATCTCCATTTATTTTTTCATATAAAACTTTTGTAACAAAAACTCCACTATTTCCAACAATAAATCTTCCTGGTTCACAAACAATTGTAACATCAAGCCCAAAAAGTGAGTCTAAAACAGCTTGTGCATAATCATAAGTATTTATTAAAACTTCATCTTTATATACAATTCCAAGCCCTCCACCAACATCAAAAAACGATAGTTCTATTTTAATTGCTTTTAAATTTCGCACTAAATTTGCAACAATATTTATAGCCTCTTTTATTGGTTCAAGTTCTGTTAATTGTGAACCTATATGACAATGAATTCCAATTGGATCTAAACTATCACTATTTTTACACTGAATATACATTCTTTTAGCTGTATCAATATCTACTCCAAACTTATTTTCATGAAGTCCAGTTGAGATATATGGATGAGTTTTTGGATCTATATTTGGATTTACTCTAATAGAGATTCTAGCAACCTTTCCTAACTCTTTTGCGATTATTTCAACTCTATCTAGTTCTGCTGCGCTTTCAACATTTATCATCAAAATTCCAAGTTCTAGTGCTTCTTTAATCTCATCATCACTTTTTCCAACACCTGAAAAAATTATTTTATATGGATGAACACCAACTTTTAAAGCTCTTTTAACTTCTCCAATACTAACACAGTCTGCACCAGCTCCTAGGTTTGCCAAATGTTTTACTACACTTAAATTTGAATTTGCTTTAACTGCATATGCAATTAAAGATTTTCTTGCTCTAAAAGAGTCTTTTAACTCTGTGTACTGTTTTGTAATGTGGTCAAAATCATATACATAATATGGTGTATTATACTTTTTTGCTAATGCTTTGAAATCTATATTCATTTTTATCCTTCTAAAATGTATCTTTTTGTCAAAATCTTCGTTTACAAAAAATCTTAAGCACTCACTTACACCAAAGTAAGCTCGTTTACTTAAGATTTTTCAAGCCTTGATTTTGCCTAAAAATATCCATTCTATTTTTAAATCTATTTTTATAATTTTAAAAACTCTAAAAAGTTCTTAAAATTGTAAAAAACTAATTCTATGTGTTGAAAAAGATACATTCTTTTAATAAAGCTTAAAATTTTGGATGAAGTTCAAGGCGAAGGAAGATTTTTTTTGCGAGTTTACTAATAGTAAATGAGCATTTAAAAAATCTTTCTTCAACGAAGAAATTCGCCAAAAGCTAAGCTTTATTTATTTGTCTGTACCATTCCAAGCGATTTTTGGTTTACCACCCTCTTCAAACTCAACAGCCGGCATTCCCATAATATTATACCCACTATCTACATAGTGAATTTCACCTGTAACTGCACTAGATAAATCACTTAATAGATACATTCCAGAATTTCCAACCTCTTCAGTGCTTACATTCTTTTTAAGTGGAGAGTGTGCTTCATTCCATTTAAGCATAAATCTAAAATCCCCAATTCCTGCAGCTGCAAGAGTCTTAATTGGACCTGCACTAATTGCATTTACTCTTATTCCATCACGACCTAAATCTTCTGCTAGATATTTTGTAGTCATCTCTAAAGCAGCTTTTGCAACACCCATTAGATTATAGTTTGGAATATATTTTGCTCCACCATAATATGTAAGAGTTAAGATTGAAGAGTTGTTTGATAAAAGTGGTTTTAATTCTCTTGTAACTTCGATTAAAGAAAACACAGATATATCCATAGCAACATCAAATGCCTCTTTTGTTATATTATGAAATCTTCCACTAAGTCCCTCTTTTGGTGCAAAAGCAATAGAATGAACTATAAAATCAATTTGTCCTAAATCTTTTTCAAGTGCAATTTTTAAATCTTTAATCTCTTGTGGATTACTAACATCACAAGGATAAACTAAATTTTCACTACCAAATTGTGCAGCGATTGGTTCAACTCTTTTTTTAAGTGCATCATTTAAATATGTAAAAGCAATTGTAGCTCCTTGATCAGCACACGCTTTTGCAATACCATAAGCAATTGATTTCTCATTTGCTACACCTAAAATAACACCTTTTTTCCCTTTCATTAACATCTTACAAGTCCTTTGTTTTTTCTATGATTTTTATAAAATTTTCAACTTCCCAAGAAGCTGTCCCTATTAATGCACCATCTACATTTTCTATTTCGCAAATCTCTTTTATATTTTCTAACTTTACACTTCCACCATATAAAAGTGGTTTAGAGATTCTGTTTTTTATTGCACTATGAACTTGTTTTATATCTTCAATTGTAGCAGTTACTCCTGTTCCAATTGCCCAAATTGGTTCATAAGCTAAAATAAGATTTTCATAATTTGTATCAATTCCATCAAATTGTTCAAAAAGATACTCTAAAGTTTTCTCTATTCCTTGTTCTTTTATCTCTAAAGGTTCACCTATACAGTAAACTATTTGAAATCCAAGACTTTTATAAAACTCATATTTTTTTGCAATATCTTTTTGAGTTTCATTGAAAATTTCTCTTCTTTCACTATGCCCTATTAAAATTGTTTTTATATTAAACTCATTTATTTGCTCTAATGCAATTTCACCCGTATATGAACCTTTTACTGCACCATAAGCATTTTGAACACCAATTTTTAGATTTTTTTGTGTAGAAAAAACATCTAAAGAAGTAGCAGTTGGAAATATTAAAACTTCATTTTCTATATTTTCATTTTTTAAATACTCATTAACTTTTTCAACAAACTTTTTTGTACTAGACCTTGTATGATTTGTCTTAAAATTACTTGCAATAATTGTCATTTACTTGTTTTCCTCAATAACCAAAGCTTTTACACCTGGCAATATTTTTCCTTCAATAAGCTCCAGTGAAGCTCCTCCACCTGTGCTTATAAAAGTCATATCATCTTCATCACCAGTTATTCTTACTAAATCAGCTGTATCTCCACCACCAACAACAGTTGTAGCATAAGAACTAGCTACTGCGTGAGATATTTTTGTACTCCCTTTTGCAAATTTTTCCATCTCATAAACCCCCATTGGTCCATTCCATAAAATAGTATTTGCATCACTTAAAACTTCACTAAATAGTAGTGCAGTTGCAGGTCCTATATCTAATCCCATCCAATTTGCAGGTATCTCTTGTGCTGTAACAATTTTTGCAATTGCTTCAGCATCAAAAGCTTCAGCTACAACCACATCCACAGGTAAGTATAGTTTTGTATCCTCTTTTTTTGCTAGTTCCATTATTTTTAAAGCTTCAGGAATCAGATCCTCTTCAACTAAAGATTTTCCAATTTCATATCCTTGTGCTTTTAAGAATGTAAATGCCATTCCACCACCAATAACTATTTTATCAACTTTTGGAACTAAATTATATAGTGCTTCAAGTTTTCCAGATACTTTTGAACCACCAACAATAGATACAAAAGGTCGTTTCGGATTTTCAACTATATGATGGAAAAATTTAATCTCTTTTGCTAGTAAAAATCCAGCAGCTTTGTGATCTTTATCGAAATATTTTGCAATTCCTTCAACTGAAGAGTGTGCTCTATGAGAAACTCCAAAAGCATCATTAACATAAACTTCAGCCATTGAAGCTAGTTTTTTACTTAATTCTTCATCATTTTTAGTCTCACCAGCTTCAAATCTCATATTTTCTAAAAGCATAATTTCACCAGCTTTTAACTCTTTTGCCATTTTCAATGTTGCATCATCTACAACATTTGGTGCTAGTTTTATCTCTTGATTTAGTAAAATATGAAGTCTTTTTGCAATTGGTAAAAGTGAGAATTTATCTTCAAAACCATTTTTTGGTCTTCCAAAGTGTGAAGCTAAGATAACTGAACAATCATTATCTATACAATATCTAATAGTATTTAAAGCACTTTTTATTCTTCTATCATCTGTAATATTATTGTACTCATCGACAGGAACATTAAAGTCACATCTAATAAATACTTTTTTACCTGTAATATCTATATTTTTAAGCTCTTGAAGTAACATATTTTTCCTTATTTATTTGAGATATAAACTGCTAAATCAACAAGTCTTGATGAATAACCCCACTCATTGTCATACCAACTCATAACTTTTATCATATTTCCACCAATTACTTGTGTTAAATCTGTAGCAACAATTGTTGAGTTTGTATTTCCAACAATATCACTTGATACTAGCATATCATTATCTACTGCTACAATTCCTGCTAATTCTTTTGATTTTTTTGTAAAAAGCTCGTTTATCTCCTCTTTTGTAGTATCTTTTTTTACTATAAAGTTTACATCTACCATTGATACATTTGGAGTTGGAACTCTTACACTTTGTCCGTGAAGTTTACCATCAAGTTGTGGCATAATTAATTTCATAGCTTTTGCAGCACCTGTACTTGTTGGTATCATATTTGCTGCACCTGCTCTTGCTCTTCTTTTATCTGATTTGTGTTTTACATCTAAGATATTTTGATCATTTGTATATGAGTGAATTGTAGTCATTAATCCTTTTTCAATTCCAAATGCATCATCAATAATTTTTGCTATTGGTCCAAGGCAGTTTGTTGTACAAGATGCATTTGATACAATTTTTTCACCTTCATAAGTATTTTCATTTACACCCATAACATAAGTTTTTGTATCATCTTTTGCAGGTGCACTCATTAATACTTTTTTAGCACCATTTTCAATATGTACTTGACAAGACTCTTTTGTTAAATATGCTCCCGTACACTCTAAAACAATATCAGCTCCACAATCTTTTGCG